>CALRXZ020000032.1:0-31255 GCA_943372255.1 Chitinophaga pinensis | reverse complement strand
AATGGCAGCCTATGCCAAGGATCAAGGTTTAACCTTGTTTGATAAAATGATTGAACTCTATCAGCAATATGGATTCTATTATGAAACCCTGATCAGTATTACTAAGAAGGGGATGAATGGCCAAAAAGAAATTGCAGATATGATGGATGGCTATAGGAATAATCCTCCTGCTACTATTGATGGTTCAAAAGTGGTACAGTTATTAGACTATGAATTACAAAAAGGGTCCAATCCAGCCACTGGTGAAACATGGCCAATAAACTTGCCCAAAAGCAATGTTTTACAATTTATTACCGAGGATGGAAGCAAGATTTCTGCAAGACCTTCTGGTACAGAACCTAAGATTAAGTTCTATTTCAGTGTCAAGACCAATTTGCCCAATAAAGCGGAATTTGACGCAATATTTGCCCAATTAGAGGCTAAAATTGCTAGAATTATTGCAGATATGCAATTGAGTTAGTCATTTATGATAATAATTTGGACTCCTGTGAAGAAATTTTTCACAGGAGTTTTCTTTTCACATATCCCCAAATCAAATTCTTCTACCAAGCGGATGCGTTATATTCGTTTTGCTTATGAAAAGAGAGTATGTTGATTCTTACCAACACAAGGGCTTGAGAAAACAGTTGGTAGATTTATTACGTTCAAAAGGCATTACAGACAATAATGTATTGGATGCCATGAATGCCATTCCAAGGCATTTTTTTCTAGACTCCGCATTTGACAAAATTGCTTACGAGAATCGGGCATTTGATATTGGCGCGGATCAGACCATTTCTCATCCTTATACTGTAGCATATCAATCCCAATTATTGCAGATAAAGAAAATGGAGAAGGTGTTGGAAATTGGAACTGGTAGTATGTATCAGTCAGCCGTATTGGCTGAAATGGGAGCCAGGGTATTTAGTATTGAAAGACAGAAACAACTCTTTGACGAGAAAAGTAAATTCTATGTTCGGGCCAAATATTTTAGTGCCAAATTCTTTTATGGCGATGGTTTTGAAGGCCTGCCCACTTATGCCCCTTTTGATAAAATCTTGATTACAGCTGCTGCGCCGTTTATTCCCCCAAAATTACTGGCACAATTAAAAACTGGTGGTTCCATGGTTATCCCATTAGATGAAGGAACAGAACAACGTATGTTGCGATTAACCAAAATGGCCGATGGATCCATTCAAGAAGAATCTTTTGAAGCATTTTCTTTTGTACCCATGCTAACGGGGAAGAATAATTAAGAACTGAGAGTTAAGAATAATTGGTATTCTCCTTAAGAGATGATTTAGTGAAGAACGAAGAGTGAAGAGTGAAGAATGGACATTGATCTCAGTAAACGAGTTAACCTAGGCTGCGCCTAGGTTCTATTAAAAGACAAACTTCTTCACAAAGAGAAACCCTAGGCATGCCTAGGGTTTCTTAGTTTAATCTAATAAAATTGCTTCACTCTTCACTCTTCACTCTTCACTCTTCACTCTTCACTCTTCACTCTTCACTCTTCACTCTTCACTCTTCACTCTTCACTCTTCACTTATTTTATTATTGTTGCATCATGTCCATTCCACCACCCATATCTGCTTTGGTGTTTTTACGTTTGAACAAGGAAGTATCAAACTTACCAAAACGGTAACTGAAATTCAGACGCAGAATCTGTGGATCCCTTCTTCTTGAGCTTAACTGAGTAAAGTAAATACTTTCAGAATAGGTCTTGTACAACTGGGTACGGAAAATATCATTCATACTCAAGCTAAGTGAACCAGACTTACCATTTTTCCAGGTCCATTCTTTACGGATGGCTAAGTCAACTGAATATCTAGGTTCATTGTAACCCTGAGCAGTTGACTGTGGACCACCTCCAAACATCATACCGCCACCCATTCCACCGCGGCCACCGCCACCACTACCACCACCTCCTGGAGGTAGAATGGTCTTTGCCTGATAATCACCACTCAATTGTAAGGAAAGTCCCTTTGCCAATTTGAAAGTATTGTTCGTTTTAGCAAACCAGCTAACCAATTCATTATCTAAACTTTGGTCTGGTATGGTAGCATTGATTTTAGAACTAAAGAGGTTAAAACTCACAGTAAAGTCCCACCATTTATTTACAGGTATTTTGTTTGTCAATTCCAATCCATAAGTAACACTATTGTCCGCGTTAATATAGGTATTAAAATAAGCGCTATCATTTAGGGTAAGGCCGTTCTTGTCACGGTATACATAGCGTGTGATCAAATTAGTACTGTATTTGAAATAAGCGGTTGCCAAGAAGTTAGCCCCTTTCTTATAGGCGTTGTTGTAAGAAACCTCAAAACTGTTGGTAAATTCTGGTTTCAGGTTGGCATTACCAATATTGATATTCTGTGGGTCAGAAAAATCTGGGAAAGGCATTAACTGGAAGAAGTTTGGTCTGTTTACCCTTCTTGAATAATTCAATTGTAAGTCTTGTTTGTCATCTACTTTGTAGGTTATAAAAGCGCTTGGGAAAAGGCTCAATGGGTACTTTACAGAGAAGCTAGAAGAATCAGCACCATTTTGTTTTAGTAAGGTTCCTGTGTAGCTTGAACTTTCAGCACGAAGACCTAATTGATAGCTCCATTTTTTTACCTTGAAAGTATAGTTGCCATAAGCTGCATAAACTTGGTCATTAAACTTGTATTTGTTACTAATAGAAGGTATCAAGATATAATCATTCACAATAAATCTATATTGATCACTACTATTTTTGAAATCCCTAATGGCTCCTCTTGCTCCAAACTCTAATTTAGAATCCAAAGTAATTTCGTTTTCATAATCCACTTGCATGGTATAGTTCTTACTATCGCCACCGCCAATTGTTTTTTGCTTTAATGGCAAGCCTTTGATGCTATTGTCAATATTATAAGTTTGTGTATTGATATTATTGATATTGTCATTATTGCTGCTATTCAAATTAAAGTCAGCAGAAATGTTTTCACCATTTTTAGGGAAATTGTATTTATAACTTAACTGAGTTCCCCAATTTTTAAATTGTGATGTGCTAAACTGATTGATTAGGTTATAAGAAGTAGATACGCCTTTAATAGTGCTATCTACTCTTTGTTCCTGTTCACTATCAAATTTTCCAGCAACATAATTAGCCCCAATAGTGAAAGTACTTCTGTTGCTTACTAAATAATCTAAACTACCTCTGAAAAAATTAAATTGGCTTTCATTGATACCATCGGTTGTTTGGTGAATATAACTTGGTGTAGTAAGTAAATTATTCCTGTCTGCAATTCCTTCAGAAATAGATTTACGTTGGTTGTAGTTACCACTTAATGAGATATTGGTTTTGCTTTGACGCAAGTTAATATCTCCACCCAAGTTGATTCTAGCCCTTGAGTCAATACCAGCTCTAATACCACCATTGTATCCATTCTTTTTATTTTTCTTCAACACTATGTTTATGATACCAGCATTGCCACCAGAAGCATCATATTTGGCAGAAGGGTTGGTAATTAATTCTACCTTATCAATAATATCTGCAGGAATTTGATCCAAGGTTAGGGTGGTAGGTCTGTTATCAATAAAAATGGTAGGACTAGCATTACGTAGGGTTACATTACCATCAATATCCACATTCAAAGAAGGAATATTTTTCATGATTTCAGTAGCTGTTTGACCAGCTGCCATTAAGTTCTTGTCTACATTAAATATTTTACGGTCAATACCCATTTCAAATTGGGGTTTGGCTGTAGAGGTAACGGTTACGTTGCCAAGGTTGGTTGCGTCAGCTTCAATTTTAATATTACCCAGGTCCTTGTCTGCTTGTCCAAGCATTTGTTGCATGGAAGCAGCAGTAGGGGCACCAGTTGGCATTTTCAAACCAAAACTGATAGTTTTTTCAACGCTTGTATAACCTAAAGAAGATAATTTCAGCTTGAAACTACCCATAACAGATAAGTTTTCAATACTGAATTCTCCATTTGCACGGGTAATTTGAGTAGATAAAATGGCTTCTTTCATCTTTTTGGTAACGGTATCAAACTTGTTACCTGTTAATTGCACAGTAACGCCTTCTACTGCTTTATTGGTCTTGCTGTCTACTATCTTACCGTAAAAATGACCTACATTCATACTCTGTCCGCCACCAGCACCACGGCCAGCGCCCCCCCCCATGGGGAATTGGGCTTGAGTAAATTGATAGGAAATTAATAATACGATTAGGGTTAATAATTTTCTCATGTTTGGATTTAATGTGATTTGAACAGTGCAAAGGTCGCTCAGAAGGATGGCTATACGCCTTTCATTACACGAGCGGTAATATGACAATTTTGAATGGATAAAGTTTTGAAAGTATAGGTTGAAGCCCGTTATTTATCGGTGACTAGGCAAAAAGGCTAATAAAAACTTGTAAAAGACCAATGATAAATCCCAAAACGGCCCCTATGATTTCAACAAAACGGAACTCTTTGCTCATGATTCCTTGAAGAATGGCTTCTAATTTATCAGAAGAGAACCCGCTTACTTTGTCTACTACAATTTTTTCAAGATCCAGTTCGCTTTGCAATTTTCCCATATAATTGGCCATCATTTCTGGAAATAGGGTTTCCAATTCCTTTAAAAACACAGCTTTTAACTGATTAATGGTTCTATCACCAATAAACATGCTGATCATGGGCATTTCTTGGGCAAGTCTTACCCTTAAGAATTGGTCAATATGACCTTCTACAAAGGGCATCATCAGTTCAATATTCTTAGGATTGGACAGTTTTTTCTCAATATCCTCAAAGCTGAGTAACTCTTCTGCTACTAATTTGCCCAGTTTTTCAGCAAATTGTTTTTGACGTTTTGGGAAGATGCCATGAAACTTAATACCCAGTATGTATTTGGGTTCCTTGGGATGAAATAACATCTTAATGGCAATCCAGTTGGTAAACCAACCAATAAAAGCCGAGATTATAGGGATAGATAATATAGCTATAGACATGTCTTCTAATATAAAACCCTATAAGTACAACCTTATAGGGTTTTGGGGAGAACGATGGGTCTCGAACCCACGACCTACAGTGCCACAAACTGTCGCTCTAACCTACTGAGCTACGCCCTCCGGGTTTTTTGGGAACTTCCGTTTCCAAAGGATTGCAAAAATAGGGTAATTAGGCATTTGTTGAAAGGCATTTTTGATTTTTTTTAAAAGCTTTCGGGAAAAACCTTTGTTAATTACTATAAAAGGTAGAGGCTAAAAGGGTTTTTCAGTTATTTTTGAAACTAGTCATGCAAAAATTTAAGCAATTTATGAAGAGTAGAAAAGGCATTGTGTTATCCGCAATAGTATTATTTGCTGCCCTGTTCTTTGCGTTCAAAGGCATAGAATATGGTAAGTCTGACATTAATATTACCCTAAGACAAAGACTGACAGCAGCCATTGGATCATTATTAGAACAGGAACATTATAGTCCTAAACCAATCAATGATGCTTTTTCAAAAGAAGTCTATAAGAAATACCTCAATGATTTAGATGGAGAAAAAATACTTTTCTTACAATCTGATATCAAAGAGTTTAAAAAGTTTGAAACCACTATTGATGATGAAATCCATGGTTCAGCCATTCTTTTTGCTCCAACTGTGAGTACCGTATTTGATAAGCGGATTCCAGAGTTAATTGGCATGTATAAAGAGATTTTGTCTCAGCCCTTTGACTTTACTACAGAAGAAACAGCCATTTTAGACGGAGATAAAATGGATTTTGCAAAAGATGAAAAAGAACGCAAAGACCGATTCCGAAAATTGTTGAAATTTTTGACCCTAGAGCGTTATGTTGATTTGCAAGAAGTTCGTGAAAAAAACAAGGATACCAAAGATTTTGTGGTAAAAGCAGATACTGCACTTGAAAGAGAAGCTAGGATGAAAGTGATGAAGATCATGGACAAAAAATATGACCGAATCAAAAGCACTTTTAATGAAGACCAACGTTTTAATGCCTTCTTAAATACCATCACCAATTTGATGGATCCGCATACAGATTATTTTCCTCCCATAGAGAAAAGGGCTTTTGACGAAGAAATGAGTAGGAGGTTCTATGGTATTGGTGCACAATTGCGTGAAGACGATGCGGGTATTAAAATTGCCAGTGTTCAAACAGGTGGTGCCGCATGGAAAACTGGTGAAGTAGTTGCCAATGATGTAATAGTAAAAGTGGCCCAGGGTAAAGAAGAACCCGTAGACGTAACAGGTTTTGCAACAGAAGACGCAGTCAAATTAATCAGGGGTAATAAAGGCACTGAAGTGCGATTGACATTGAAGAAATTAGATGGTAGTATTAAAGTTGTTGCTATTATTCGCGAAGAAGTGTCATTAGATGAGGCCTTGGTAAGGGGAGCGGTGATTCAAAATGGAGCTGATAAGATTGGATACATTTATTTGCCAGAATTCTATGCCGATTTTGAAAGAGAAGACGGAAGCCGTTGTTCAGAAGACGTTGCAAAAGAAGTTGAAAAATTGAAGGCAGAAAATGTAAAAGGAATTGTCTTAGATATTCGCAACAATGGAGGCGGTTCTTTATACGAAGTGGTACAAATGGTTGGATTATTTATCAATCAAGGTCCTGTGGTACAAGTAAGGGACAAAGAAGGAAAGTCAAGTGCTTTGAATGACAAAAATGCTGGTGCCATTTATGATGGTCCTTTAGCCGTAATGGTCAATGAACTAAGTGCATCTGCTAGTGAAATATTTGCTGCAGCCATTCAAGATTATAAGCGAGGAATTATTATTGGTAGTAGCTCTACTTATGGTAAGGGCACCGTTCAAAAAACAGTTCCTTTTGGTAAACCCATTGATTTTAGCAGTGGAAGAACCGAATATGGTGCTGTAAAATTGACCTTTCAAAAATACTATAGAATCAATGGTGGATCAGTACAATTAAAAGGGGTTACACCAGATGTGGTGTTGCCTGATGCTTATGAGTTTTACAAGATTCGTGAAAAGGACAATGCCGCATCTTTACCTTGGGATGAAATTACCAAAGTGCCATATAATACTTGGAACAACGCAGATTTTACAGCCATTGTGAAAACTGAAAATGATAAGATTGCTCAAAACAAATCATTGAATCTATTGCGTGATAACCTCTCTTGGTTGAGTAAGAATGCTGAAATGCCGGTAAATCTGAATTTGCAGAAATACAAAGAAATGCAAAAGCAAATTAAGGCAACAGTTAATCAAAATAATTCTCTGTTGAAAATCAAAGAAGAGATGGCAGTTGATGTGATTAAAGTTGATTATGATAAGTTTTACAAGAATCCAGATAAAGTAAAAGGAGAAAGGTATCAAGCATGGTTGAAATCCATTAAAACAGATATGTATGTAGACGAAACTGTGAAGATGATCAGTAGCCTGATTCATCCTCAAGCTGCTACCGTATTGAAATAATTGTACTTGTACCAAACGATTGATGGCAGATGGAGAATGATAAGCAATGGTATGCCTTATATACCAAACCCAGATGGGAAAAGAAAATAGACTCAGTACTGATTAAAAGGGGAATAGAATCTTGGTGTCCATTGAACAGAATTGAACGCCAATGGAGCGATAGAAAGAAAATAGTAGAAGAACCTTTATTTAAATCTTACATTTTTGTTTGCATTAATTTGATTGACAAGGTGAAGGTTTTAAATGTAGATGGCATTCTCAATTTTGTACATTATATGGGAAAGCCTGCTGTTATTCGTGATGAGGAGATTAATATGATCAAGCATTATCTTTCTGAAAAAGAAGCCACGGTTTCTTTAATAGCTAAAGAAGGGTTTGAGGAATCTACCAAAGTTTGTGTAAAACATGGTGTATTCATGGGTAAGGAGGGAACGGTTTTAAAGAATACCAAAAAGAAAATTTTTGTCAAACTTGAAAGCTTGGGCCAAGTAATGGTAGTGGAATTTCCTGCAGAATATCTAGAACCTATGTATTAATTATTGAATGGTCCAGTCTACTACTTGATTGGCCCATTCGGCTCTATAGGGAGTTATAATGCGTAAATAATTGTCAGTATAGCCTTCCATCATCCCGTTTTTCTCAAATTTCTCAAACAAGACTTTTCTATTGTTTTTGTAATGCTGCTCAGTAAAGTATTGTAGCTTTTGATAAGATAGATTTCGTAATACTTTATTGCGTTCGTTTCTCACATGAATGGGTATCACGGGCTCTATTTCTAAAGCCTTTGTATGGTCCCTCTCCGAATAAGTAAATACATGTAAATAGGAAACATCTAGTTCATGCAAGAAATCAAAGGTTTCCTGAAAATGGGCATTGGTTTCGCCAGGGAAACCCACAATCACATCAACGCCTATGGCGCAATGGGGCATACGTTCTTTGATTCTTTCTACACGTTCTTGATACAATTCTCTTTTATACCTTCTACGCATGAGTTTTAAAATCTCATTGCTACCAGATTGCAAGGGTATATGAAAATGAGGCATGAATTTTTTACTTTCAGAAACCCAGTCAATGATACTGTTGGTGAGCAGATTGGGTTCAATGGAAGAGATTCTATATCGCTCAATACCCTCTACCTCATCCAAGGCACGAATCAATGTTTCAAAGTTCTCATCATATTTTAAATCGCCGTTAGGCCCTTTGCCAAAATCTCCTAGGTTCACACCTGTTAAAACAATTTCTTTTACACCATCCGCTGCCAGTTGCTTTGCATTGCTAACAACATTGGCAACATTATCGCTTCGGCTCTTACCCCTAGCCATGGGGATAGTACAGAAAGAACAATTGTAGTCGCATCCATCCTGTACTTTCAAAAAGGAACGAGTGCGGTCATTCATGGAAAAAGATGCATTGAAACCAGTCACTTCTTCAATATCACAGGAACAGACTTTGCCGGAATCACCCTTGGTCAATTGACTAATATGTTCAATGATATTAAATTTTTCTCCTGCGCCAAGTACCAAGTCAACTCCTGGAATACTGGCAATTTCATTTGGTTTCAACTGGGCATAACAACCCGTAATGACCACAAAACTTTCTGGGGATTTTCGCTGAATCCTTCTTACTAGTTGGCGGCATTCTTTGTCTGCATTGTCTGTTACAGAGCAGGTATTGATCACATACACATCGGCCAGGTCTTCAAAAAAGTCCTTTTTCTCAAAGCCTCCATTTTCCATTAATCTAGAAAGGGTGGAGGTCTCGGAGAAATTCAATTTGCACCCAAGGGTGTGAAAGGCCACCGAACGCTTCTTTTCCATAGAGGCGCAAAGATAACAAGCCAAAGTGAAAATGCTGTAAATTGGCCCTTCCAAAGCAGTTTAATCATGAATTTTAAAAAAGCAGCACCCTATATTGGACTTATTTTTCTAGCCTTTCTTTCTTTTGGACTGAAAAAATGTCAAGAATCGCGCCAGCCAACAAAGGATACAACTGAAATACCTAGAACCAAAAAGACAAGCAACCCCAAACCGGCTATTGCAGCTGAACCAAGGGGTTTAAATAGGCATCCTGCAAAAATGAATTATTCTAAACACGCCAGGTGCAGAATGGATTGTAGGCAAATTTCCGAAAAAGAAATTGAATCAATCTTGCTCAATGGGACCATCAACTATAAGAAAAGCTCCTTGCAAGTGGCTGATTGCCAGAAAAAATATGCGGTAGAAGGGATTACGGATGACCAGCAAAGGGTTAGAATCATTTTTGCCCCTTGTGCAGATGAAGTAACCGTTGTTACCTGTATAGATTTGGGTAAGGAATGGGCCTGTAGTTGCAAATGATAAGAGCTAGTTTCAAGTCAAGGTCTAAGATTTTCTTAAATATCATAAAAGAGGGTGTCAGTTTTTCCATTTTAGGATTATTAAGGTATGTTTGCCAGTCTTAAAAAACCAAAACCGTATGCAATTTAATCGGATCAATAACATTGTTGGTTGGGTAGTGGCTTTTGTAGCCTGTACCGTGTACATCATGACCGCCGAAGCGGGTGGAAGCTTCTGGGATTGTGGTGAGTTTGTGAGTAGTTGTTTTAAACTACAAATTCCGCATCCTCCAGGAGCACCTTTGTTTGTAATCTTAGGTAGGGTATTCATTGTATTATTTGGAGACAATCCACTTACTGCAGCAAAAGCAGTGAACGTGATGAGTGCTCTGGCTAGTGGATTTACTATTTTATTTTTGTTCTGGACCATTACCCATTTTGCGCGCAAGATTGTCATGGTTAAGACTACCGATACCTTAAGTAGTTACCAAATCTGGTCCATTATGGGTGCAGGTGTGGTAGGTGCTTTGGCATATACCTTCTCCGATTCTTTTTGGTATAGTGCTGTAGAGGGTGAAGTATATGCTTTGTCTAGTTTCTTTACTGCCATTGTATTTTGGGCCATTCTTAAATGGGAGAACCATGCTGAAGAAGAGGGAGCTGACAAATGGATTGTCTTTATCTTCTTTATGATGGGACTTTCTATTGGGGTTCACTTATTGAACCTGTTGACTATTCCAGCCATTGTAATGGTGTACTATTTTAAAAAGAAAGACAGTTTTAATTACACTAATCTGCGCAAATGGTTTATACGCGTCATTGCCATTGGCGGTTCCTTGGCATTTGTTGGTGCTTTGGTAGTTGCTAACGGTGAAGTAAATGAAGACCGTGGTCTTCCTATGGATGCTACATTGGGTGGATTAATGATTTTTGGAACCTTGGCGGCTATTGGTCTATTGTTCTTGGTTGAAAACTGGAAAAAAGACCAGAAAGCGCACTATGGTGGTATCTATATCTTTTTTGTGATTGGTTGTGCCATTACTGGAATTATTCAGGTAGGGGTTATTCAATACACCGTTAAACTTGCTGGAAGTTTTGATCGTTGGTTTGTTAACGGAATGGGGCTACCATTCTTTAGCGGATTTGTTACATTCTTTGTTTTATTGGCTGTTTTAATTGGTTATGGTTTGAATTATGCTGCCAAGAAAAACTGGGCTTATTTACGCATTAGTCTTTGGTCTTTGGCCTTTATGCTTATTGGTTATAGTACTTATGTAACTACCATGATTAGGAGTAATGCCAATCCTTCTGTAGACATGTACAATGTAGATAATCCTATGAGTTTGGTTGGTTATTTGGGTAGAGAACAATATGGAGATTTCCCATTGGTCTATGGTCAGAAATTTAATGCCCAACCAGTTGATGTGAAAGAAGGGTCAATGAAGTATGAAAAAGCCCGTGATAAATACATTGAAATTGGTCTTGACAGAAAATACTTATATCAAGCAGAAGATAAGATGGTTTTCCCAAGGGTTTGGGATGCTAGCAATGACCAGAACCATGCTGACTACTATGCTTATTTCTTAAATATTAATCGATTAAAAGATGGAGGATATGATCGTTCTCCTACTCAAGCAGATAACGTAACATTCTTGGTGGGCTATCAATTCTATTGGATGTATTTCCGCTACTTTATGTGGAATTTCTCTGGTAAGCAAAATGACGTTCAGGGTATGTTCTTAGGAAATATTCGTGATGGTAACTGGATTACAGGAATTTCCTTAATTGATAATTTATTGTATGGTGATCAGTCTTTGATGCCTGATAGTATGAAGAACAATAAAGCCAATAATAAATTATTCTTATTGCCCTTTATCCTTGGTTTGATTGGACTGTTTTATCAGTTCAAACAGCGTGGGGATGATGGCGTGGTAAACTTCTTAATGTTTTTCTTCACTGGTTTTGCTATTGTGATTTATTTGAACCAAGCTGGATATCAACCCCGTGAACGTGACTATGCTTATGTAGGATCTTTCTATGCATTTGCAGTATGGATTGGTCTTGGGGTGTTAAAAGTGCGTGACTGGTTCTCTTCAAAACTATCTCAGCAAGTAGCGGCCATTGCTGCTACCGTGCTTTGTTTCTTTGCAGTTCCAACTTTAATGGCTCAGCAAGAATGGGATGACCATGACCGTAGTCAAAAAGTACTTTCTAGAGACCTTGCTAAGGATTATCTAGAAAGCTGTGCACCCAACGCTATTCTATTCTCTTTTGGTGATAATGATACTTATCCGCTTTGGTATGCACAAGAAGTAGAAGGTATTAGACCAGATATTCGTGTTATCAACTATAGCTTATTGGGTATTGATTGGTATATTAATCAATTGCGCTATAAAGTAAATCAGAGTGATAGCATAGACGTAATCTGGTCTCCAGAGCAAATTGAAGCTGGTAAGCGTGACTATATTGTGTATTCACCAAGACCCAATATTCCAGAAGACCGTTATTATGATCTATATGATGTGATGAAGAATTATGTGGGTAGTGATGACGCAGACAAATTAGACAATAGCCGTGGTTCTGAACCTTTGAACAGTTTCCCCGTTAGAAAATTTGCTGTTCCAGTTGACAAGGATTTTGTATTGAAAAACAAAGTTGCCAATGCTACTGATAGCATTGTTGGAGAAATGAGGTTTGATATTCCTAAGGGATCTTTAATGAAAAATGACTTAGCGGTATTAAACATTATTGCAGCCAACAAATGGAAACGCCCCATTTATTTCACCAATCCTAGCATTGAACTTGGGTTTGACCAATTCTTAAGAAGGGATGGTTTGAGTTTTAGACTGGTACCTGTTCAAAACAGTAGGGTAAATACTGATTGGATGCTGTCTAAAGCCATGAACAATTTTGCCTTTGGTAATGCCAATGTAAAAGGTGTTTATTTTGACGAAGAAAACCGCAGACACTTAAATACCATTAGAAATGCTTATGCTGAATTAGCCATTGACCTTTCTGCAAAAAATAGAAAAGAAGAAGCTAAAAAAGCCTTGCAATTGGTAGATAAAATGATGTTGGATGAGAACTTCTCTTATGGTATGGTTAGCCGTGGAAATATGCATAATAAGAACTCTTTATTGTTCTTAGAAGCTTGTTTAATGGCTGGTGATACTACATTAGCCAACAAAGTAGCAGCTTCTGTGAAAAAAGACTTACAACAACAGGTTAAGTTTTACAATGGTCTAACTGGCAATAAAGTTGATCAAATGGCCGATGAAAAAAGAATGGCCGAAAGCTATTTGCAAGGCTTAGAGCAGATTCAAACCATTTATAATCCTAGGATTCAAATACCTGGGAAAATGATGGCTGCTGATTCCGTAAATAAGTAATGAGTTAATACATATCAGTTGTGATGCCTGGACAAAAGTCCGGGCATCTTTTTTAGAACTTATTCTTCAATTCCTTGTTATAAAGCTTGTAGTTTCCAATTCTTTTGTAGATTCCCATTATGATCGGACACCGTTTTATTCAATTTCAACCCAATCAGGGTGCTGGCTCCAAGTTTGAACAATTGCTTGACATTTTTACGCAATTGCTCACGCATACCAATGGAGATGCTACAGAAGCCCTTTCTTGGCTAAATGAATTAGACAGACAGTACCATTTAACAGATAAGGATTATGGCATGGGCGATTTTATTGAGGACCTCAAAGAGAATGGTTATCTCAAAGAAAACCCCCAAGATGGGAGTTTTAAAATCACGGGAAAGTCTGAACAAACCATTCGTAAAAAAAGCTTAGAAGAGATTTTTGGGAAGCTCAAAAAAGCAAAACAAGGTAGCCACCAAACCAATAAACAAGGTAGGGGAGATGAATTAAATCCAGATACCAGACCCTTCCAATTTGGTGATTCCTTAGAACAAATTGATTTTACAGAAAGCATTAGAAATGCACAGATCAATCATGGTGTAGAAAGTTTTTCTATGCGTGAAGATGATTTGCAGATTCGGGAATCCGATTTCAAAACTCAGACTTCTACAGTTTTGATGATTGATATTTCTCACTCCATGATTTTATATGGAGAGGATAGGATCACGCCCGCCAAAAAAGTGGCCATGGCACTAAGTGAACTCATTACTACACGCTATCCCAAAGACACGCTTGATATTGTGGTTTTTGGAAATGATGCCTGGAGTATTGAAATCAAAGACCTTCCGTATTTACAAGTTGGACCTTATCATACCAATACTGTAGCGGGTTTAGAATTGGCCATGGACTTGTTGCGCAAACAAAAGAATCCCAACAAACAGATTTTCATGATCACAGATGGTAAACCTACCTGTTTGAAAATTGGTAAAAAGTATTATAAAAATAGTTTTGGTTTAGATCGCAAAGTAGTCAACAGGTGTATTAACCTGGCGGCACAGTGCAAGAAATTGAAAATACCCATCACCACATTCATGATAGCTTCTGACCCTTATCTTCAGAGCTTTGTTCAGGAGTTCACAGAGACCAACAATGGCAAAGCATTTTTTGCATCCTTAGACAAATTAGGTGCTTTTCTGTTCAAAGATTTTGAAAGTGGCAAAAACAAAACCGTTTATTAACATTAGCACATGAGCAAGCAACAGATACAGACTTTAGGAGAATTGATTAAGAGTGGTTACCGTTCTAAAACCGTTAAAGAAGAAATCAGGGAAAACTTGATTTTGAAAATGCAGTCAAAAGAAAATCCTTTTGAAGGTATCATGGGCTATGAAGACACGGTAATTCCAGATACAGAAAGGGCATTACTTAGTAGGCATAATATTTTGTATTTAGGCCTTAGAGGCCAAGCTAAGACCAGAATGGCCAGGCAAATGGTGGAATTGCTTGACGAGTGGGTACCTACCATTGCGGGTTCGGAAGTCAATGATGACCCCTTGAATCCCTTGAGTAAATATTCTCGTGACCTGATTGCCAAGTTAGGAGATGATACACCCATTCATTGGGTTAATAGACACGAACGCTATGGCGAAAAATTGGCTACGCCAGATGTAAGTGTGGCAGACCTAATTGGAGATATTGATCCTATTAAAGCCGCCAATCTGAAGCTGAGTTTTTCTGATGAGGAAGTGATCCATTATGGCATTATTCCTAGAAGCAATCGGGGCATTTTTGTGATCAATGAATTACCCGATTTACAAGCCAGGATTCAAGTAGCGCTATTCAATATTTTGCAGGAGGGCGATATTCAAATTCGTGGATTTAAATTAAGGATGCCACTAGATATTTTGTTTGTATTTACTGCTAATCCTGAAGACTATACCAATCGCGGTAGCATTGTAACACCCTTAAAAGATAGGATTGAAAGTCAGATCTTAACGCATTATCCAAAGACCATTGAAACTTCTTTGGCTATTACAGAACAGGAGGCCAATTTATTGCCCGTGCAAATGGAAACGGTTTCTATTAGTGATTTATTAAAGCGATTGGTTGAGCAAATTGCATTTGAAGCTAGAAACAACGAATACGTTGACAAGAAAAGCGGTGTCAGTGCAAGATTGACCATTGCAGCCTATGAAAATGCCATTAGTGCAGCTGAAAGAAGGGCAATTATACATGGTGAAAAACACACACAAGTGTGGATCTCAGACTTGCAAGGTATTATTCCAGCCATTACTGGAAAAATAGAATTGGTCTATGAAGGGGAACAAGAAGGGCCTTACCAAGTTGCGGTTCAGTTATTAGATAAATCAATTAGAACCCAGTTTGTACAATATTTTCCCAATCCAGATCAAGTTAAAAAGAAACGCGGCACAGGAAAAAAATCGGTGGAAGATAAAGAACCTGAAAACCCCTATAAATCCATCATTCGTTGGTTTGATGGTGGTAAACATCTTGACCTATTATTAGATATGAAGGATGAAGCTAAGGTAGCAGCTTTGTATCAGGTTGATGGATTGTTTGGGATTGTGAAAAAACACTATCCTCATGCTAGTGAATCTGAAAATGCCTTGTTGATGGAATTTGTATTACATGGATTAGCAGCTTATTCCATGATCAGCAAAAGAAATATTGACGGAAAAATTGAGTTCAAAGATTTAATAGGAAGTATGATGAATCTTGGACAATTTAATCTTGGTGCAGAAGATGAGGAGCAAGACTATCAATAGTGTTGCGCTCTTTTTTGTTGCTTCATCATTTAATCAAACAAGTCAGAAGATAAATATCTATCACCCCTATCACAAATAATACAAACAATAACCCCTTGAGTTAATCCTTTTGATAATTCAATGGCAGCATGAACACAACCGCCACTGCTCATTCCACTAAAAATGGCTTCCTCTCTAGCCAATCTTTTACTCATGGTTCTGGCATCTTGTTCATCAATTTCTATGATTCTATCAACTCTTTTTTTATCAAAAATGGTTGGTAAATAAGCTTCTGGCCATTTTCGAATCCCTGGAATTTTAGAACCATCCGTTGGTTGGCATCCAACAATCTGAATATTGGGATTTTTTTCCTTTAAATATTTAGATACCCCCATTATGGTGCCGGTAGTACCCATGGAAGAAACAAAATGGGAGACTTCTTGGTTGGTGTCTCTCCAGATTTCTGGTCCAGTAGTGGCATAATGAATGCCAGGATTATCTTGATTGCCAAATTGATTTAAGATGAGGTATCCCCCCTTTGCTTTTTGCTTATTGGCATAGTCAATGGCCGCTTCCATGGATCCTTCTTTTGGTGTTAAAACCACTTTTGCACCAAATGCTTGCATAGTTAGAACCCGCTCTCTTGTTGCATCTTCAGGCATTACTAATTCAATAGGCACTTTAAATAAACTAGCAATCATAGCAAGTGCAATACCCGTATTGCCACTGGTGGCTTCTATTAATGTAATACCATCCTTAATTTCACCTCTATCAATTGCGCCTTTAATCATGCCATAAGCAGCCCTGTCCTTTACGCTACCTCCAGGATTATTCCCCTCTAGTTTTGCATAGATACTGACATTGGGGTTCACTATAATATGCTTAAGCGCAACCAATGGGGTATTACCAATAAGATCAAGTATCTGCTGCATAATTGAAATTACAAATTTGGTACAAGCTCAATTAAGTTTCCTAGTAAAACAATAGACTAATATCGGAATTCGAAAATCAAGCTATTTGCTCAATAGGGTAAAGATTATGGCTTCTCTTAAAAGATCATTACTTAATTAATAATCCCAACTTGACTCCAAAAGAAAAGGAAAGTCCAGGACTGTTACCAAGTCTGGTATTGGCATAATTATAGGCTGCAGTGGCGTCAGTATTGGTATAGCTATTGCTTTCTAGTTTGTTGTCAAATCCATAACCCAAACCCCAAAAACCGTCTAGCAAAACTTTATTGCTAAAGACCCATTGTTTTCCAAATTCTAAATGTAAAGCACCAAAATTAACTTGTTGTTTTTCTATTTCATATTGACTACTGGCTTTATAGGCAACTCTATTTTCACTATAAGTTCCTAGGTAAAGAACAGGTTTAATATAAGCACCCTGCATGATATGCGTGAATCTTGTTCTCCCAAATAGAAAATCTGGTAGCTTACTAAATTTGTAACCACCACTTACAAATACCCCAAATTGGTTCTTTTTGGTTTCATCAATACTACTAACATAGTTATAATCTAGGAGATTGTTTTTACCCAATCCAATGATACCTAAGGATAGTTCATAGGATTTTCCTACTGCAACTTGTTTTTCAAAACTGAACTCTGAATAACCTATTAAGGGAGAGAGAAAATTGAATTTGATGGCTTTTGTTAATTGACCTGAATAATTGTCCCAATTTTTTATATCATCATTAGCATTGAACACTTCTTTTTTGCCATTTTCATAAACAATCATTTGAACCTGTTCTTTACTAATGTTATACAATGGGCCTTGTAAATTATCCTGATTGTAATATTTAATCTCTAAAAGTCCTATTTCTGTGATTTTGCAATTGATTTTTGTACCATCTCTTTTTATAATCTGGTCCTGTGCTAAGGAAGAAAGGCTGATAAAAATTGCTATTAATAAAGAAAAAACTAGTTTCATTACAGTTGTTTATTAAATGACAAAGCAGCAAGATTTCTTGCTGCTTTGAAAATGAGATTCATCAAAAAATGACAATTAGATTACTTTCTGAGCTTGATTTCTGTATCCAGTTCTTTCACCATTTCAGATGTGAATTTTTTACTGGCTTTGGCAATTGATTCTGGATCAACGGCTTTAGTTTGAATTGACATCAATAATTCTTGACTTTGGGTGTCATACAAGTTGCTTTCTAGGTAGATGGTTTTCTTTTCCACTGTATAGCCAGGATTATAACTAGACATCCCTGTGCTCATCACTACGCCTGGTCCCATCATACCCAGTCCGGAACCCCAGTAATTGCCATAATAAGAACCAAAATTTCCATAATAACCATAGTTGCTTACTGGATTATAATAAGTCTGTGATGCTTGTACATAGTGACTTTCAGTGCGAATATCTTTTACTGCAACCGTAAAAATAGTTTCTAATTTTAATTCCTTAACCTTTGCAAGAATGGCTTCAACTGGAAAATTCTTTCCCACATTCATTGCTCCTAAAGCTTCAATACTTGTAACAGTTTTAAGTCCTCTTTTTTCTGCAGCTGCTTTTAAATCTGTTTCAAGCACATTGCGTGCATTTAAATCTTGAGCCAATACCATGATAAATAAACTTCTTTTTTTGCCCAAAACTTCTGTGTCTTTTTTGGCCCAAAATCCAATCACAGACATGGAGGAAGATTTGCATCCTACCATAATGATAATGATGCTGCAAAAGGCAAGTAATAATTTGATTTTTTTCATAGTAGTTGTTTAAACAGCAATAGCCGTTGGATTATATCATTTCTTGAAGCTTGCCCACAACAAAGTCAATTTCTTTCTTTGTATTGTGTTTGCAAAAAGAGAATCTTACGGTTACTTGATTTGGATTTGAATTAATGGCCCTAATTACGTGTGAACCTTGGTCAGCGCCAGAAGTACAAGCACTTCCTCCACTAGCACATATATGGTTGATGTCCATATTAAAAAGAATCATTTCACTTTTTTCAGTTTTAGGAAAACTAACACTGAGTACAGCATATAAAGATTGGCCTGTTCTATCTCCATTAAAACTGCATTCAGGAATGGCTTTTTGCAAAGCCTCAGCCATATAGTCTTTTAAGCCTTGAATATAGTTACTATCTGCATCAAAGTTTACTGTTGCAATTTCTAAAGCTTTGGCAAATCCAATAATACCATACACATTTTCTGTACCGGCACGCATATTTCTTTCCTGGGCACCTCCGTTAATCAATGGATGTATTTTCACGTTTTCATTGATATATAACATGCCAACACCTTTGGGGCCATGAAATTTATGCCCCGCGCCAGTAATAAAATGAACAGGTGTATTTCTCAAATCAAATGGGAAGTGACCAACTGTTTGTACCGTATCGCTGTGGAAAATAGCCCCATATTCTTTGCAAAGATTTCCTACAGCATGAATATCCAGGATATTTCCAATTTCATTATTGGCATGCATTAAAGTAACCAAACATTTTTCTTCACTTTCCTTTAGTAATAATTCAAGGTCTTCTAAGTCTACATGGCCATTATCTAACAGTTTTACATAACTCAAAGCTGCTTCACCGTTCTTGTGCAAATACTCAATGGTATGGGTTGTAGCATGGTGTTCAATCACAGAAGAGATGATATGTTTGCAACCCAAATCTCTTACAGAAGCCGTAATGGCAGTATTGCTGCTTTCAGTTCCTCCACTGGTAAAGAAGATTTCTGCGGGATGCGCGTTTAGAATTTTAGCCACCGTTTTACGAGCATTCTCAATACCCATTCGGCATTCCCTTCCGTAACTGTAAATAGAGGAGGGGTTGCCAAAATTGGTTGTTAAATAAGGCATCATGGCTTCCAGCACAGCTGGGTCAAGTGCGGTAGTTGCGGCGTTATCCAGGTAAATTCTTTCCATGGTCTAGCTTTACTGTGCTTCATTAATATCCTGCATCAAACGCTTGGCAATATTTGCAGCGGTTGTCTGGAAATTGCTTTCTGCATAAATACGAATGATGGGTTCTGTATTGCTTGGACGCAAGTGTACCCAATCTGTATCAAATTCAATCTTTAATCCATCAATGGTATTGATAGGTTGTTTTTTATATTTCTTTTCAATGACAGAAAAGATTTTTTTCAAATCAGTACCTGGATTCAATTCTATTTTATTCTTACTAATAAAATAGTCAGGATAACTACTACGTAATTGCTTCACTGTTTTCTTTTCGTGTGCCAAATGAGTTAAAAACAAAGCAATGCCAATTAAAGCATCCCTACCATAGTGTAAATCTGGAACAATAATTCCTCCGTTTCCTTCTCCACCAATCACCGCATTAGATTCCTTCATCATGTTTACTACATTCACTTCTCCTACAGCGCTTGGGAAATATTGGCCACCATGTTTCTCAGTTACATCTCTTAGGGCCCTTGTACTGGATAAATTGCTTACGGTATTTCCTTTTCGGTGTTTTAATACATAGTCAGCCACAGCAACCAAGGTATATTCTTCTCCAAATAAAGAACCGTCTTCACATACAAAGCAAAGCCTATCAACGTCAGGATCTACAGCAATACCCATATGGGCTTTTTGCTTATTTACTTCGTTGCATAATTGGTTCAAATGTTCTGGTAATGGTTCAGGATTATGTGCAAACTGACCATTCACTTCTCCATTCAAAACAACAATATCTTCAACCCCTAAAGCTTTTAATAATTGAGGAACTGCTGTTGCGCCAGTACTATTAATAGCATCTAAAACAATTTTAAAGCCTGCAGCTTTAATGGCAGCTATATCTACCAATGGATATTCAACCACCATTTGAATATGCTTTTCTAAAGCAGTTTCATTGGTGGTATATGCACCAAGATTATCAACATCTGCAAATTGAAACAAATCAGCAGCGGCTATTTCAAGAATTTTGGCACCTTCATCACCACTTATAAATTCTCCTTTATTGTTTAATAACTTTAAGGCGTTCCATTCTTTAGGATTATGACTGGCAGTAAGAATAATTCCTCCATCTGCTTTTTCAAAAACCACGGCCATTTCTACTGTAGGTGTGGTACTTAACCCAAGATCTATTACGTCTATTCCTAGAGCATTCAAAGTACTGACCACAATTCTTTGTACCAATTCTCCGCTTATTCTTCCATCTCTTCCAATCACAACTTTTTTTCGCAAACTGGTATCATCTTTCAGGGATTCTTTTAACCAACTACCATAGGCAGCTGTAAATCTTACAACGTCTAAAGGACTCAAATTGTCGCCTGGTACACCCCCAATTGTGCCTCTAATTCCTGAAATACTCTTAATCAATGCCATTCATTACCTGTTTTTGGAGCTGCAAACATAATTCAAATTTTTTGTTTGAATCTCCTGCCTATTTTTGTGTCATAAACCCGTGTATGCCTAAGACTTGGTTCCAAGATTGGTTCAATTCCCATTATTATCATTTGTTGTACCAACACAGAGATGATCAAGAAGCATTGAATTTTATACAATTACTCATAGCTCACCTCAAACCTGTTGATCACGCAAAAATGTTGGATGTGGCTTGTGGAAAGGGAAGGCATAGTAAGGCTCTAGCCGATATGGGCTTTGAAGCAACTGGCATTGACCTATCTGAAGAGTCTATTCAAGAAGCTAAATTGGACGAGTCAGAACAATTGCATTTTTACCAGCACGATATGCGTTTGCCGTTTTGGATCAACTATTTTGACTATGCTTTCAACTTTTTTACCAGTTTTGGATATTTTAGAACCAAAAGAGAGCATGATAACGCAATCAGAACCATTGCTCAAAGTCTTAAACCTGGTGGCATTTTTGTGATTGACTACTTAAATGTTAGGTACGCTGAAAAAAATCAGCAAAACACACATAGTATAGAAGTAGAAGACGTAAAATTTCATATTAGCAAATGGAATGATGAATCCCATTTTTACAAACAGATTCAAATTACTGATGCCAGTAATCAATCCCCCAAACATTTGTATACAGAGAAAGTAGCCAAATTTACGCTGGGCGATTTTACTGAAATGTTATCCTATCAAGGATTACAGGTATTAGAAGTGTTTGGCGATTATCAATTGGGCAAATACCAATTACAAGATTCTCCTAGATTGATTCTGGTTGCCAGAAAAATGGCAGTACACTAGTTTATTGTTTTTTGAATTTTTTAGGAGTAATAATCAAACTGTCATTTTTAAATTGAAACCCCTGATTGTTGTTAGGTAACACTGGTTGGTATTTTCTATATGGTAGCAAACTTGGTTGGTTCTGGGTTTTGTTCATCCCTAATGATGTGGTATTTGTTTTGTCTGGCATTAATACAGGCATTCTATCTACATCAGATTCGTATATGTCAAATCCTTGGTCATTATTGGATTGATACTTCAAACCAAAATTTTGCCCTTTTAATGCGTTAGGCATTACGATACTGTCTTTGGCAGGTTGAACAATTACCAAAATGCTGTTTTGGGCATAGGCTGATTGGGTAATCAGAAAGCCTAGAAGAAGGACAACTTGTTTCATGACTTAAATATATTAATAAATTTACATCTTGCAAGCCTTGAGGTGAATTTTGGGACTTACATCTTGGGGTGAGGAACAAAAAGCTTCCATTATCTTTACAGAATGGCAATGGATAGCATATTATTAATTGGCTTTTTTCAAAAAACCTGGGACTGGATCAATGATTGTGATCAGCAACTTTTCCTTTTGGTAAATGGGCAATGGAATAATACATGGTTAGATGGGTTATTGCCCATTTGGAGAGAAGCCAATACTTGGATTCCATTATACCTATTTCTGATATTGTTTGTAGTGATTAATTTCCCCTCTAAAGCATTTTCTTGGATCCTTGCTGCTATTATCACATTTGCCATTTCTGATCAAATGAGCAGTAGTTTAATAAAACCTTTTTTTGCCAGGTTAAGGCCTTGTAATGACCCAGAATTAGTGGGTATGGTAAGGCTTTTGTTGCCAAATTGTGGTTCCGGATATAGTTTTACCTCTTCTCACGCAACCAATCATTTTGCTTTTGCAGTATTTATTTTTATAACAATTGGACAAGTCATTGGCAAGTGGAAATGGGCTTTTATTTTTTGGGCAGGTTCTGTGGCTTATGCCCAAATATATGTAGGGGTTCATTATCCCCTTGATGTATTTTGTGGAGGTATAATGGGTTCTTTGATTGGATATGCAACTGCTACCGTTTATCAACAAAGGTTTCCGATTTGGAATATAGAAAGCTCAAAACCCTCCCCAAATGATTAATCAACGGTTTTATTTTTCCATATTGGGATTGGCATTTCTCACATGTTTAGTGGGTATGTTTTCTATTCCTTTAATGGATATAGATGCCTCGCAATATGCTTCTATTAGTAGGGAATTATTAGATGGAAAATCCTGGATCTGGTTTTATGATATGGGAGCGGATTATTTAGACAAACCTCCCATGTTATTCTGGTTGAGTGCGCTTAGTATGAAGGTCTTTGGGATTTATGACTGGGCCTATCGCTTGCCCTCTTTTTTATTTGCAATCTTAGCTGTTTATTCCACACATGCTTTGGCAATTCAATGGTACGGAAATAATATCGCGCGATTAAGCGCCATGGTTTTGGCCACTGCACAAGCTTTCTTTTTAATTACCCATGATGTAAGAACAGATACCATGCTCATGGGTTGGGTTATTTTTAGTATTTGGCAGTTAAGTGTATGGTATCAAGCGGGTAAGTGGGTAAATTTTATTCTAGCATTTGTGGCTATTGCAGGTGGTATGATGACTAAGGGCCCTATAGCACTCATTGTTCCTGTTCTGGCATTTTTGCCCCATTTCTTGCTCAAAAGAGAATGGAAACAATTGTTCCGATGGGAATATTTGGTTGGATTAGTCATCCTAGCCATTTTATTGATTCCCATGAGCATTGGACTCTACCAACAATACGACTTGCATCCAGGAAAATTGATCAATGGAAGGCCCATACAATCCGGACTAAGGTTCTATTATTGGACACAGAGTTTTGGAAGGTATACAGGAGAAAACATGTATCATGAGATGAGCTATTTCAGCTTTTTATTAGAAAACATGTTATGGAGTTTTTTGCCTTGGATCCTTTTCTTTTTAGCGGGTCTGATTGTTTCCATTTGGCAAATAGTTCCTGCTCGTTTTTGGCTAAACAAAAAGCAGGAATGGATAAGTACGGGTGGATTTGTGTTTACTTATTGCATTTTGGCTAGAAGTCAAGCCCAATTGCCTCACTATATTTTTGTGGTATTTCCATTGGCAGCCATTGTTACAGCAGTTTTTCTAGATCAATTATTTTTTTCCAATCAATATAAAGCCTTTAGAAAGATCTTTCAATGGATCCATGCTTTTGTGTTCTTGGTATTATGGATAGCCGTTGTGGTTTTGATGCGTTTTCCTTTTCCGGATATTCCCATATATGTTCCCATACTTGCCATTCTTGGATTGCTGTTATTTGTATGGCTGATCTTTAGGAATCAACCTTTTATGGGTATTCCATCCATATTAGTTGGGGCTGTTTATACCGTTATTGCCGTAAACCTATTTTTGAATACCAATTTTTATCCTCGTCTACTGCAATTTCAAATGGGCAATACAGCAGCAGATTTTATAAACCATTCAGGTTTGGATAAAAATAAAATAGTGCTCTATGGTACGGGAGATAGCAGGGCCATGCATTTTTACGGCAAACATATTTTCCAACACAAATTTCAGCGCAATGAAATTGGTTCTTCAGATATACTGGTAACCTCAAGTGATAGTCTATCCCTGTTTCAGCAAGCTTTTCCTGCAGCTAAACTATTGCACAAAGGCCCCAATTTTTCAGTGAGTATTCTTACTGCCCAATTCTTAAATCCAGCTACCAGAGAGCAAGAAGTTCCACATTATGTGATCCTTGATTTAGACGGGAAACCCTGATTTGCTGGCAATTGATTAGATTTGACCCATCTCATGACAGAAGTATTCATCATTTTAGCACTGATTTTGGTCAATGGTTTGTTTTCTATGGCCGAAATTGCCCTTGTTTCTGCAAGAAAAGCAAGGTTAGAAGCACAGGCCCAAAAAGGGGACAAAGACGCTGCCAAGGCATTAGAGCTGGCAAATCATCCGGATAGTTTTTTATCAACTGTTCAAATTGGGATTACCCTTATTGGAATCTTAACCGGTATCTATTCAGGAGATAGTTTTAAAACACCTTTACAAGCCACACTATCTCAGATAGATTTTATCAAACCATATAGTGGTACCATTGCTACGGTTATTATTCTGATAGTAATCACTTTTCTCTCCTTGGTTTTGGGAGAATTGGTACCTAAACGCCTTGGTTTAAGTAACCCTGAAGGGATAGCCAAAAAAGCGGCAGGACCTATGAGTATTATCTCTTGGATTACCTATCCCTTTGTTTGGTTACTCATGGGAGCATCTAATTTGTTGGTGCGATTGATGAATGTAAAAACCAGCGAGAATCAAGTAACAGAAGAAGAAATAAAAGCCATCATTAGTGAGGGAACAGAACACGGTGCCATTGAAGAAGCTGAACAAGAAATTATTGAACGCGTATTTCATTTAGGCGATAGAAATATTACTTCATTGATGACCCATAGAAGTGATATTGTATGGATTGACCAGAACAAGTCAGTTGCTGAAATCAAATCTATCATGCAAGAAGTGGTGCATTCTGTCTACCCAGTTTGTGATGGCGCCATTGATAGGATAGTAGGGGTGGTTGCCATTAAAGATTTTATTGTAGTAGCTGACAAAACAGGGGTTCAGGAGATTATGAAACCCGCTATGTATGTTCCTGAAAATAATACGGCTTACCAAGTATTGGAACAATTCAAGAAAACCAAGATTCACCATTGTTTTATAGTAGATGAATATGGTTCTATCTTGGGTATGATTACACTCAATGATATTTTAGAAGCCATTGTGGGTGATATTCCACAACCAGAAGACGAATCATTTGACATTTTAGAAAGGGCCGATGGTTCTTTCTTGGTAGACGCGCAAATTCCATTTTATGATTTCTTAAGCCATTTTGACAAAACGGAATGGATGATGGAAGGGGACCAAGACTTTGATACCCTTGCAGGTTTTATCATACATGAATTACAAAGAATTCCAACTACTGGAGAAACCTTGAGTTGGAAGGTCTTTGAATTTGAAGTGATAGACATGGATCACCACCGAATTGACAAAGTATTGGTGAATAGCCGAATAGATCCTGGAGTTGATTAAAATTCAAAACTGGTGCTATTTTTAGGGTAATCCAGTTTAAAGCTTTTTTCTTGCCCCTTAGCTTTTACATGAAAGATATTGCTTTGAAGGGTTTGAAAATCAAATAACAATTGACATTGAACGTCAAGCCTTTTCATTTGGCTAATTTTTGGTACTTCTGCGTAAATCCAAACACTTTCCATTTGAATTTCATGTCCTAAATAATGGATATTGGCGGTCTGTCCATTGATTTTTAATTGCAGCTTTTGCTGAATGTATTGGTTGATTTGTTTGTCTAGCAATGCATTATCTGTAGGGTGTGCAATATCAACTTTAGTACTACTATATTTCTGAAGGGTAGTTTCAAGGTCTTGGGTAAAAATTCGGATGCTAATTTCTGCAGTAGCCTCTTTTGTATTATGATTTATTTCTATGACAGATACATAAAATGGGTGTAATAGGGCTATGAATGCCAAAGAAATCCATTGAAACATACTATTTACCATTCAACATTCTTTTTTTTACACTACAAATGTCATGATTAATTTGAAACCTCGCTTATGAATGATTTTAAATTGTATTTAGAGACTGGTTTTCAACATATTGCCAATTGGAATGGGCAATTATCTTTTTGGTCTCAATTGGCTGGACTAACCACCAGTGATCATATTTTATTTATCATAGCCCTGACCATCAGGTACCAATTTGGGGATTGGAAAAAGGTCTTGGTGCTGGTTACCGCATTCACCATTGGTCATAGTATTACCTTGGCTTTAAGTGTGCTAAATATTGTTAGATATTCGGTCAATTGGATTGAATTTTTAATACCCATTACTATTCTTATTACAGCCATTAGCAATTTATTTGTCAAGAAATTTGTTTTCAAAACTAAGTTTCCGCCAATTTATTTTATGGCCCTATTCTTTGGTCTAATACATGGCCTAGGGTTTAGCAGTTATTTGAAAAGTTTATTGGGTAAGGATCAAGGGATTTTTACACAATTGTTGGCTTTTAACCTAGGATTAGAGTTAGGGCAAATTCTGATTGTTTTGATTATCCTGATTATTTCCTTCCTTTTTGTGGGTTTAGTCAAGGTAAATAGAAGGGAATGGCTTTTATTTGTAAGTGCTGCCGTGTTTGCACTAGCATTAAACATGGCTTTGGATAGATTAAATAACGTATTACCACAATAAACCATACAATTATGAGAAAATTAGGTTTCATTGTTTTAATGGTGGCTTTTGCATCTGTAACACAAGCGCAAAACATCATGAACAATCCAGGTTCCAATCATGGGAACAAGTTTGAACAATTGGGTACCATTCTTCCAACACCCAATGAATATCGCACTGCCAGTGGTGCGCCGGGCCCCAAGTATTGGCAACAAAGGGTAGACTACAATATCAAATGTGAATTGGATGAACCCAATTTAACCTTAAAAGGTAGTGAAACTGTTACTTATTACAATAACTCTCCTGATATTTTGACTTATCTCTGGTTGCAATTGGATGAGAATGAACATAGCAGCATTAACAATGCTGGTTATCAAAATTCTTCTCAGATGGGTAGACAAATGTCTACTACACAAGCAGACGCAATGATGGAGGCAAATAAGGATAATGGCTTGGGCGATGTCATTACCAAGTTAACTGATGTTACTGGGAAGAACTTAAAATATACCATTAACAAAACCATGATGCGTGTGGAACTCCCAGCGGCTTTGAAACCTGGTCAGAAATTTGTATTTAACCTTAGCTGGCATTACAAAATTTCAAATCGTTTAACCGTTGGTGGAAGGGCAGGCTATGAATTCTTCCCAGAAGATGGTAACCATTTCTTTACCATGGCTCAATGGTATCCAAGATTAGCAGTGTATAGTGACTTTCAAGGATGGCAACACCATCAGTTTACTGGCAGAGGAGAATTTGCCTTAACATTTGGTAATTATAATGTAAGTATGACTGTTCCAGCAGATCATACTATTCTCTCTACCGGAGAGTGCCAGAACTATGCACAAGTATTGTCTCCTGCTCAAATGACTCGTTGGACTCAGGCCCTGAATGCCAAAGAGCCAGTAGAAATTGTAACGCTGGATGAAGCCAAGAAAGCAGAAAAGCAAAAAAGCACTGCCAAGAAAACTTGGGTATATAAAGCGGATAATGTGCGTGATTTTGCATGGACTTCTTCTAGAAAAATTATCTGGGATGCCATGCCAGCTTATGTTGAAGGAAAGAAAATCATGTGCATGAGTGGTTATCCAAAAGAAGCTTATGGTTTGTATCGTAAGTTTTCTACCAAGGTAGTAGCACATACTATTAAGTCTTATTCTAAATTCTCTATTCCTTATCCTTACCCTGTAGCTCAAAGTATTGAAGCTTCAAATGGTATGGAATATCCTATGATCTGTTTTAACAATGGTAGAACTGAAAAAGACGGTAGCTATAGTGAAGCAACTAAACAAGGTATGTTGGGTGTGATTATTCACGAAGTTGGTCACAATTTTTTCCCTATGATTGTAAACAGTGACGAGCGTCAGTGGAGCTGGATGGATGAAGGATTGAATTCTTTTGTAGAATACTTGACTGAAGAATTATATGACAACAAATATCCATCACGTGGAAAGGGTGCAGCTTATACTATTGCAGACTATATGCGTTTGCCTAAGGATCAATTAGAACCCATTATGACCAATAGTGAAAATATTGTCAACTTTGGTCCTAACGCTTATACCAAACCAGCAACTGGTTTGAATATTTTAAGGGAAACTATTATGGGCAGGGAACTATTTGACTATAGTTTCAAAGAATATGCGCGTAGATGGGCATTCAAACATCCTCAACCTGCTGACCTTTTCCGTACCATGGAAGACGCTAGTGCTGAAGATTTGGATTGGTTCTGGAGAGGTTGGTTCTATGGTATTGATCCTTGTGATATAGCCATTGATACCGTTAAACATGGTGTATATGACCCTAATATGGCAGCCCAAGCAGGATTCCAAGGTGGAAGAGGTGGAGCACCTATGAATGCAAGTTCAAATGGTATGATGTCTTTGGCTAAACCCATGTTGAATCCTTTTGATGATATTTCTAAAATCAGAAATCGCAATGATAAAAGCATCATTTTCTTAACTGATGCTGATACAACTTTAAGAGATTTCTACTGGCGTTATGCTAGAGGAATTGAGCCTTATGATACTACTAAGTATAAAGTGACGCTTCCTAATGCTACACCAGAACCAATGGATGATGCAGCTAAAGCCAAATACGCCAATGTGAATTTGTATGAAATTACATTTAGCAACAAAGGTGGATTGGTAATGCCTATCATTGTTGAGTTTAGTTTTGAAGATGGCACTAAACAAATAGAAAGAATTCCAGCCCAGGTTTGGCGCTTGAATGAGAATAAAGTGACCAAATTATTCTTGACTAATAAAAAGGCTATAGGAATTAAATTGGATCCAATGCGTGAAACCGCTGATATTAACGAGAATAACAATACTTGGGGAATGGAAACTGTTACACCAAGTAAGTTTGCCATCTTTAAGGCAAGACAGGGTGGTGGACGTGGTCAAAGCACAGGAATAAACCCTATGCAAAAAGCCATGGAGAAGAAGAACTAATATTTGATAATAAATCTATTTTTTTGATTAAAGTCACTTGATTAATTTCAGGTGACTTTAATTTTTATTATATGCGCCTATTTAGAATTTGCTTGTTCTTTTTTTGCTTGGTATCTTTTGCGGCCAATGCATCCGTTGACACTGTACAGTTTTTTAGCAATAGTTTGCACAAACAAGTCAAGTTTGTAGTAATACAACCTAAGAACAAAAACAAAATTTTAATTCCCGCCGTCTACTTACTGCATGGATATGGGGGCAATCAACGTCAGTGGCCCCAAGCCGCGCCTCAATTACAGCAGAAAGCAGAAGAGCTAAATATGATTTTAGTTTGCCCTGATGGGGCTAATAGTTGGTATTTTGATAGTCCTATTGATTCTAGTATCAGATATGAGTCCTTTATAATTAAAGACCTGATTCCTTATGTTGATCAACATTTCTTAACCATTCCTGATAAAAAACATAGGGCTATTACTGGCTTAAGCATGGGTGGACATGGTGGGCTTTATTTGGCTATTCGTAACCAGACAGTTTTTGGCGCAGCCGGAAGTATCTGTGGGGGAGTTGATTTTAGACCCTTTCCCAATAATTGGGAAATTAAAAAAGCATTGGGTGAATATGCCAACAATAAGTCAGTTTGGGATACCAATACGGTGATGGAAATGGTAGATGGGTTAAAGAACAATTCTTTGAAATTGATTTTTGATTGTGGTGTTGACGATTTCTTTTATCCAGTAAATAAAGCCTTGCATGAAAAGCTGTTAAAACTAAAAATAGACCATGACTATATTGAAAGACCAGGAGCTCACAATACAGCTTATTGGAGCAATAGCATTGACTTTCAATTATTGTTGTTTAAAAAATATTTTGATGCCAATGCTCTTTAGTTTAATTAAGTGCTTAAATAAATAATCATTCTATTCAATCCCAACTCATATGAAAATTCGTTTTATTGGTTTTTGTCTTTTTGTTTTGACTTTTTTCAATGGCTATGCTGCAAGTGTAGATAGCATTGAAGTATATAGTCCTAAAATGAAAAGATCCATCAAAACCATTGTTATCAAACCCAGTTCTAATAAAGTGAATGCAAAACAATTTCCTGTTTTGTATTTGTTACATGGAGCATTCGGTGCATATAATAATTGGTTATTGAAAGTGCCGCATATAAAGGATTTGGCTGACCAATATGGCATTATGATTGTTTGCCCTGACGGAGGATTTACTAGTTGGTATTTTGATAGCCCTATAGATAGCTCTTATCAGTACGAGACATTTGTAGCAGAAGAATTAACCCAATATATAGATGCGCATTATCCAACCATTGCAAAAAGAACGGCAAGGGCAATTTCTGGATTGAGTATGGGTGGCCATGGTGCAATGTTTTTATCATTTAGACATGCTAATATTTTTGGAGCTTGTGGCAGTACTAGCGGAGCACTTCATGTTTCGGTAATTACACAAGGATATGGGGTAGAAAAAAGATTAGGGGATCCTACTATTAATAAACAATATTGGAATGACTGGAGTGTGTTAAATACCATTGAACACTATCCAAAAGATTCATTGGCTATTCTAATTGACTGTGGAACGGAAGATAGGGTATTGGCTATGAATAGG
>CALRXZ020000031.1:0-31676 GCA_943372255.1 Chitinophaga pinensis | reverse complement strand
CTTCCATGGTAGGTTCCCGCTCCAATAGTATAGTCTCTTGCAATGGAAGGATCATTGGTCACCACCGATGAGACCAAGGAACCCTTGCCCAATTTTACCAATGCAATGGCTTCTTGCAAACTATTATAAGGCATGAGCGTTGACACGGGACCAAATGCTTCTACCTCGTGTACCTCATTGCTGCTCATGGGTTGTGGATTCATCAACAAGAGCGGGCTCATAAATGCACCAATAGTTGCATCTGCATCAACAACAGATACACTGTCCATGCTACCATAAATGATTTGTGAACTGGCCAAGAGTTTCTGCACTTGTTCGCGTACTTCATTGCGTTGGCTTTGTCCGGCCAGTGATCCCATACGCACGGTTTCATTCAAGGGATTACCAATAACGGTTTGCGCCAAAGCCTTACCCAGTGCTATTTGTACGTCTTCTATTTTATTTTCAGGAACAAAAATTCTACGGATGGCCGTACATTTTTGTCCGCACTTAGTGGTCATTTCTTTGCGCACTTCTTTGATAAACAAATCCCATTCTGGCATCTCTGGTGTTACATCTGTTCCCAGTACAATGCTGTTTAGTGAATCTGCTTCCATGGTAAAGGGCACATTCTCTTTCAAGACCACGGGGTGGGATTTGAGCATGAGCCCTGTAGTAGCTGATCCCGTAAATGTGATAATATCTTGTGACTGTACATGGTCTAATAAATCACCGGCGGAACCGCATAGCAATTGCAAAGCACCATCTGGCAAAATGCCCGATGCGGCAATTTCTTTAACCACGGCTTCGGTTAAAAACGAAGTAACGGTGGCTGGTTTTACTACAGCTGGAACACCAGCCAATAAGTTCACGGCAATTTTTTCTAGCATGCCCCATACCGGAAAATTAAAGGCATTGATATGCACAGCCACCCCTTCTTTGGGAATCAACAAATGGTGCCCCATAAAAGTATTGGCCTTGCCCAGTGAATGGTGCTCTCCGTCTAAACAATAGGGTTGGTCTGGGAACTTTCTGCGTAGCGATGCATAGGCAAACAAATTGCCAATCCCGCCTTCTATGTCTACCCAACTATCGGCTTTCGTGGCTCCAGTTTGGTAACTGATCTGATAGAATTTGTCTAAGTGCTCGCGCAGGTGAAGTGCCAATGCCCGGAGCATTCTTCCTCGCTCGTGAAAGCTCATGGCCCTGAGCGCTGGATTGCCCTTTTGTCTGGCGTAATGCAGTATGGAGGCCATGTCCAGACCTTTTGTACTCGCCGTTGCGATGGCGTTTCCTGTTACCGCATTAAAGAGGGCCTGACCATCGCCATCGCCCCTCACCCATTTGCCCATCACATAATTTTCCAATGCTACCATAGCTATCGTTTGGGCAAAGCTAACGATTGATAGGTTTCAGAAATCATGCGTTTGTTACAAAAATGTTGGAATTGGGGATTGGCACAAGACAGTCATGATGTTATGCCGTTTCATGAATTGAATAACTGACGGTCATGAAGTTATGCCGTGATTCGCGCTTGCTCAAAGTTGTATTTCCTTCGCGTCTACCCTGGAGCTGGTCAAAAAGCAGCGCTGCTGCTAATTGCCCTGCCTCCGGCACCGCTCCAGAAAGGCCGCTCAGAAAACACAACTCTTGAGCGGCGATGGTCCGTTAATTTGGGGAATGTTTTGGCGCCTGTAGTTTATTTCCAATGTTTTTTTAGTATCAATTACTTATTAAGTCAACTAATGAAAGGTTAAAAAATTATTGTTATAACGTATATATTGTTATAACTTAGTAAAAAGGTTTTATATGGAACAGATTCTAATGAGAACTACTTTGCGTAAAATAGGTAATTCAAGAGGCGTAATATTAACAAAGGAAATCATTGAAAAACTAAATATGGTTGATGGTCAAGAAATAGAAGTTACTATGAATAACGAATCTGCATTAGTTTTAAAACCTACAAAACATAAAAAGAAAAAGCGTCCTCCATTAAATCTAGATATATCAACTTGGGAGGCGCAGTTTAATTTAGCGATTAAAAAAGGCGATTTACCTGAAAAGGATGTATTTGAAGGCATGTCAAATAAATTTGATCAATCTTGGTAAAAGAATGAAATGCCAAAATCAATCTCAACAAAAAAATATTATCAATTTGATGTTTGGTTAGTAGAATTAGAACCAACAATTGGTAGTGAAGTAAATAAAAAAAGACCTTGTGTGGTAATATCACCACAGGCAATGAATAATTCTTTGAATACCGTGTTAATTGCTCCCCTTACACATACACAAAAAAGCTACCCAACTAGGGTATTCGCCAATTTTAAAAATGAAGAAGGCCAGGTAATGTTAGACCAAATTAGAGGAGTTGATAAAAGCAGGCTTTCTAAACTTCTTGGAAGCCTTGATGCTGAAACCTGCCAAGACATTTTAAAAATCTTGAGAGTGATGTTTTCTTAATCCTATTTTATTAAATAGCTATACTAGCAACTTAAACTATGTGAGGCAAATGAAAAGGAATTACAACGAAATATTAGATGGAAAACTAGTTCCAAAAGCACTAGATATCATTACGGTCTTGACGGTAGTTTTCTATATTATTTATTCTGCCTTAAAGCGTTTCACTGATAATATCCAATTGTTTTGGATTCCAATTGTACTTTTCTCCTCTAATTTTCTAATCCTTTTAGAATTAGTTTATTTAATCAAAACAAAGCAGCTCAATAGTACTAAAAAGGAATTTAATAGTCTGGTAATTCAAATCGTGATCAACTTGGGTCTTGCAATTCTTATTACTAGCTACTTCGTTTAATACAAATTTTTGGCTAATCCCTAGTAACAAAACATAGGCAATAAACTACAGGCGCCATTACATCCCCCAAATTAACGGACTATCGCCGCTCAAGAGTTGTGTTTTCTGAGCGGCCTTTCTGGAGCGGTGCCGGAGGCAGGGCAATTAGCAGCAGCGCTGCTTTTTGACCAGCTCCAGGGTAGACGCGAAGGAAATACAACTTTGAGCAAGCGCGAATCACGGCATAACATTGTGACGGTCAGTGATGCAAATGAACCCATTAAAAAATACTAGTAGATTATTGTCACCGACCCATTCATGATCTCCAATCCGTTTTTGGGATTGATGACATAGTAGTAAGTGCCCACTGGAAGGGCTTTGCCATTGAGTTTGCCGGTCCATTCGGTGGCATAGCCCAGAGAAGAAAATACTTTTTGACCATAGCGGTTAAAGACGTCAACAGTGGCGCCGGGGTATGTGTCAAGATATGGAATGCGCCAAGTGTCATTGACGCCATCGCCATTGGGCGAAAAAGCATTGGGCACTTGAGGGGCTTTGAGTACTTCAATAAAAATTTCATCCCTTACTGTGCAACCAGCCAAGTTAGAGAGCGCTAATTGATAGGTAATATCTAACAAGGGTTTGCTATTGGGAACAGCGGCGGTATCCGAATCCAAATAAGTAGACGGGGTCCAGAGATAACTAAGCCCAGTGCCATAAACATAGAGCGGTTTCAAACTGGCTTGACCATTTTGCAAGACTTTTAAGTCAGGACCCAAATCCAGTTTGGGATAAGGATATACTGTGATAGTTTTAACTGCCGTATCGCTCACACAACCCTGCGCGTTGACAATATGCAAAGCCACTTGAATGTTACCACTATCGCGGAACAGCTGCGACGGATTTTGAATACTAGCCGTATTACCCGCAGAAAAATCCCAAACCCAGGTGCTGATGGCGCTGGTCTTACCATCACTGAGGTCAGTAAACTGAATGGCATCATTCACACAAATGATGTTGGCCGATGCACTAAAATTGGCTTTTGGTTGCGGATAAATACTAGAGATGATTTTGGTGCTACTATCAACACAATTATTATTACTACGCACTATCAATTGAATAGGATAAGGACCAATTGCGCTAAAGCGATGGATTGGATTGGGCAATGTGCTAGAACTAGCATCATTGGGATCATTGAAATTCCAGCGATAACTCAAGAGCCCAGTTGAACCATCACTAATGCTTGAATTGCTAGTGAATTGACCCCTACCATCTGGCAAGCAAATTTGTGGAATGCTAAAATCAACAATAGGAAGCGGGTTCACTTTAATGGTCTGTGTATTGAGTGCACTCACACATCCACTATCGGTGGTTACGCGCAAACTAGCCGTATAACTATTGGCAACTGCATAAGTATAAGTATAGTCATTGGCATTGTTGCGAACTGCGCTATTACCATCTCCATAGACCCAATTGCGTTGAACAATATTGCTGAAATTGGCAATAGAACTATCTGAAAATAGCAGCGCATTTTTTTCACAAACTGGTGATGCAACACCCCATTTGGCAACAGGGCTTGGCCATACGCGAATGGATTGTGTGAGTGAATCCTTACAACCCTTGGCCGATGTTTGCATAAACTGTATGGGATAGACTCCAACTCCTGCAACCGCCGGACTAAACAAACCTGCTGCACTTACACCTGTACCCGTGTAATTGAATGTTCCTGCAACGGCATTATCATAACTGGTTTGCAAAATGGCTCTGGGAGTGGCTTCCAGACAAATACTGGGCATGGTGCTAAAGCTAACCTTGGGGCTTTGATTGAGTGTGATTACTTGGGTACTAATATCGGCGCAAGCACTGGCGCTTCCTGAAAATGCTTTTAACTGCACAGAAACAGGTTTGCTTACCGGGCTTTGAAAATCGGCGTAGCGATACGCATAAACCTTATTCAAATAAGGATCATCATCAATAGTCTTAACCGATGGTGCATTGAGAAAATCCCAGGTAATTTCTACTCGGGTCACAACGCCAAAATCTACCGTAGAAGTATTTTGAATGCGTACAGAATCATTGCTACATAGTGTTGTTGGTTGTAATACTACAAACTGACTCTTGGGCACAGAACCATTGACAGTAAAGGTTTTGGTGAGATTGCTCACGCATCCATCTTTTGAAGTAACAATTAATGATACCTGATAATCAGCAGACTTATTGTACTTGACAGATGGGTTTTGTAAAGTACTTGTGAGCGTATTTGGTCCGGGACTAATAGCTGGTGTGCCCGCATTAAAATTCCAGAGATAAGTCATCTGTGCGGCTGATCCATCTGCAATAGTGGTAGTGTCTGTAAAAAGGGCTGAAGCATCGCTTAAGCAAACTTTGGGTAGAATAAAACCAACCACTGGTATGGGATTTACAGTCACATTGGTAATGACGGTATCACTCAAACATCCTTTATTTGATTCAACCAATAATTGAACAGGATAGGTTCCCCAAGCAGCAAAGCTTTTGCTAAAAGTTCCGCCTCCCGTGGTATCCTTTGTGTTGCCATCTTTAAAATTCCAATACCATCGCGCAAGCCCACTGGTATTGGCTTGTGACTGATCTGTAAATGAAAATAGTTGGTTCTCGCAGGCTGGTGCAGACACGGTAAATACAGGAACGGGCTTGGCATATAAAGAAACAGTACTGCTCACATTTGGAGCTCCTATTAGAGATGCGGCTGTGCAAGAATTGGCATCGGTAATACTCTTGAGGGTATAAGTTGTATTGGCCTTTGGCGATACGGCAAGTGTATAAGGTGCAGTAGTAATGGTGAGTGTGTCAGTTTTGGTACCATCGGTATAAGCTACGCGCCAAGGTGCCGTACCCGTTGGTGTGAGAATCAAATTTTTGGTTTGTCCCTGACAAATAGAATCACTTGGTGAAATAGTAATAGTGGGAGCTGGATGAACCGTTAAGTTAATACTGTCTCTGAAAATACCGCATCCCAATATATTCATGGCCACACTATACTGTCCAGTATTGGTGGTGCTGGCATTGGGGATGCTGGGATTATAAATGGTACTGCTAAATCCATTGGGTCCATTCCATTGATAAGTAGCTCCAATAACTTGAGAAACTTGTAAGTTAATAGTACTGCCCGCGCAGGTAAGTCCTACAATTTGAGGGGATAACGTTGTTTGCGCGTAGTTGGAGAAATAGCCCAATACATTACCCGTACTAGTTGATCCATTCAAAAATCCTAAGTGAAACAAACCGCTTGTATTGGAAACCGTTGTATTTTGTCCATCTGGAATTAGCGTATTTAAATTGGGTAAGTTGCTTGTACTAATTTTTGCATACATCCATTCTCCACTGGTGCCTGGTACGGCATTAAACATACTGGATGTTATAATGCCCGTTTGCCCGTTTAACTGAAAACCATTGATATCATTTGCTTTGCAGAGCAAGTTTAAATAAAATGGGGAATTAATAGATCTTACAAATGAAACCAAAGAAGATCCGGTACAACGAATACTAGGTAGATTGGTAGAAGCCATTTCACACCCAATACCTGTTAACTGATTTAAGTAAACGGGATTACTGGTTTTAACATAGGCACTGGGTTGGTTCAAAATGCCTTCATACACCTGCCCTCGATTTAGGGTTGTCACCTGTGTGCCATTGACAAAAACCTGCGTACCATCAGTAGTGGCTAGAACATAAAAATAGTCCCCAAAATCTGGACTAATAGAAAGTTCTCCTTTAATAATGACAAACTCATTTCCATTGGCTTCTTCAGGAATAATCTGGTCACCTACCAAGTCTCGGCAGGTAGTGGGTGACCCAATAGAATCATCATAGACCGTAATAGTAATCAGCTTATTGGATGTAACTGTACTACCTACCAAGTGATTGGGTCCATCTAGGTTAAGTGCCGTTACTGCATAGCATTGTCCTTTGTTAAGGGTGATGCCAAATTTTACGCCTGCATTATGACCAACTGCATCCTTACTAGGAATAATTTCTATAAAAGTATTGTCTTCTGTGGCCGTAATCACAAATCCATTTCTGGGTAAAGGAGTATATCCAGTGCCATTGCCAAACCTTGTTTGCCCCGGAATCATAAATGCTTTTCCTTTACTGATATTTCCTTTTAAGGCAAAAATCTCTGGGTTGAAATAGGAAGCACCCGGTTTTCCCTGTACCTCATAATAGGCCGAAATATTGCTGGTTGAACTCACTTTGATCCCATTGTTCAAGACCGTATTGCTGGGTTTAGTTTCTATTTTATTTATAAAACCGGTGAGGTTGGCAGAGAAAGCAGAATAGGGGTCTAAATGCACTGGAATAGGAACAAAACTTGGATCTGCAGGCATGGTAATCAAGATATCGGCAGGATTGGCATAACTAGAAAGCCGCATTAAAATAGGTGCATTACCATGACCCGATGAAATAGCTGGCGCTCCAAACCAAAATGTGGTATCGGTTTGTGCACTTGATGTCAATGTCATCAAAGCCGCTAGGAACAATAAGCCAAGAGATTTGCAAGCATTCATGGATAAAGGATGGCCCGTTTATGCCACGAATTTAATTTTTAAAACCCATAAACAGTTGTTATTGTTTGTCCCTGGTCCATTGTTCCCATTGTTTAAAATAATGAGCGCCCCAAAAATCGTATCGTGGCTGCATGTTTTGTTTTAAACGATGGCGAAAATCATCTAGGTTTTTTTGTTCTACCGGCGTCCACAAGGATTCACTCAATGCCGTCATGCGGGGGAAGATCATGTATTCTACTTTGGTGCCATATCCTATGTATTCGGTCCAAACATTGGCTTGTCCGCCAATAATGTATTGGTCCAATTTAGCATCGCGCAGAGCGGCTGGTACTGGATCATATTGGTATACAGAATCCATGGTATTATAGCCGTGAATGGCCAATGAATCTTTTGGATCGCGTGATTGGTAATGGTCAAAATAATAAGGCTTGCCTGGGGTCATGATCACGCGGTGTTTGAGTTTACCCGCTTCTATGCCTTCCTTAGCACCGCCCCAGTTCATCACAATGGCCGATGTGTCTAGTTCCCCTTCCAAAATCTCATGCCAGCCAATGACCTGTTTGTTTTTTTCTTTCAAGTACTTGGCAGCTTGACTAATAAAATAGGTTTGTAAAGCGTGCTCGTCTTTGATTCCTTTTTCTTTCATGAATGCTTGTGAAAAAGGGTCGGCCTTCCACCAGAGTTTGCTGCACTCGTCTCCGCCCACGTGTATGTATTTGGATGGAAAGAGGTCTGAGATTTCATGGAAGATGTTTCTCAAGAATGTGAATGTCTCCGGTCTTGGAGCTAACACATTGTTTTGTCTATTGTACATACCCCAAGTGGTAGCAACATTCCAAGTGGTATCTGGTTTGGTGCTAAACTCAGGGTAAGCGGTGATGGTTGCGCGGCTATGGCCAGGGATGTCTATTTCTGGAATCACTTCAATGCCGCGCAATGCTGCATAAGCTATCACTTCTTTGACTTCTTTTCTGGTATAGAATCCGCCGTAGCGGGTACTATCATAACGTGCAGGCTTATCATTGAAATGCCCTATTAGCGTGGCATTGCGCCAAGATCCAATGCTATTGAGTTTTGGATAGGAAAGAATTTCTATGCGCCATCCTTGGTCATCGGTTAAATGCCAGTGAAAAGTATTGAACTTGTGAAAGGTTAAATAGTCAATGTATTTTTTTATGAATTCAAGTGGAAACATATGTCTTACCACGTCTAAATGCATGCCCCTATATTCAAATCTTGGATAGTCTTTGATTTGTACTGATGGCATTTCAAAGCTTTGACTTTTTTGAAGTGGGCAAATTTGTAAAAGGGTTTGTATGGCATTCACCAATCCTCTTAAGTCTTTAACTGTAATCTTAATTTCTTTGCCCTTTGATGCTAAAAGGTACATTTCTGCCTTGTCTATTTGGGTTGGGTCTTCTTGGATCAAAAGGTAACTACCTGATTTGGGAACCTGTTGGCTAATGCCCAATTGCAATCCTGTTTGTTGATTTAAACTTTCTTGCAAATACTGCAACTGTGCCTGATACTTAGCTGGTCCAATAATTTTGGAATTAGCATCTAGCTTTACACCTGAAGCAGAGAGGCTTTGATAACTAACTGGTTTGGGAATAATAGGATTGGTTTGACCCATCACTTGTATACCTATACAAAAAGAGAGTAGAAAATAGAGCAATCGCATCTGATACTATTTGGTTGAAATTCATGGAATGAATCTTTCAAATTTATAACATCAACAGTTATCTTCAAGCTACAATTCTTTGCCATGCGTTTTTTGTCAATTTTGAAATCTTTGTTGCCATTAGCTTTTCCAATTGTATTGTTGTTTGCTTGTGGTCCCAAGAAGCCTTATGAATGGACCCGCTATGGCGGCAATGCTTTTAACAACCATTATTCGCCCTTGGCTTTGATTGATACCAATAATGTGTCATCGCTCAGCGTGGCTTGGTCATACCACAGCGGTGATGCAGATGAGAAAACACAGATCCAAACCAATCCCCTCATTATTGATGGTGTTTTGTATGGGGTATCGCCCAAGCTAAAACTCTTTGCATTAGACGCGGCAACGGGTAAAGAGTTGTGGAAATTTAATCCAGTAGATACCAATACCCTTGAAGTAAAAGGGCGTGGTTATTTCTCAATGAACGTTTGTAGGGGGCTTAGTTATTTTAAGGCTGATAAACAAGACCAACGTCTTTTCTATTCAGCGGGAGGATACTTGCACTGTATAGACGCGCTCAGTGGCAAACCCATCAAATCCTTTGGTACCAATGGTTGGATTGATTTGCACAACGACCTTGGCCGAGACTTGAGTAATTATTATGTTGCAGCTACCACGCCGGGTATGGTTTATAAAGACATGATTATTATTGGTAGCCGAGTAGCCGAAGACGCAGCTGCTGCACCCGGTCATATTCGTGCTTATGATGTGCACACAGGAAAACTGCGTTGGATTTTTCATACTATTCCGCATCCCGGTGAAGCCGGTTATGAATCTTGGGATAATAAAGAAGCGTACCAACATATTGGTGGTGCCAATGCTTGGTCTGGTTTTAGTTTGGATGAAGAAAAAGGTATTCTTTTTGCACCTATTGGTTCTGCCAGTTATGATTTTTATGGCGGCAAAAGAACAGGAGATAATTTGTTTGCCAATTCCGTTCTAGCATTAGACGCTGCAACAGGCAAACGCATCTGGCATTTTCAAACGGTGCACCATGATATCTGGGATAGAGACCTACCCACTGCACCAGTAGTAGTAAATATTCATAAAGAGGGTAAACTAATTGAAGCTGTAGCACAAGTAACCAAGAGTGGTTTTGTGTTCTTGCTTGAAAGGAATACAGGAAAGCCGGTTTATCCTATTGTAGAAACAGCTGTGCCAACTCAAACGGAATTATTGGGAGAAAAACCATCGCCAACGCAACCCATTCCTAGCGTGATTGCGCCTTTTGCAAGACAAACCTTATTGGAAAAGGATTTAAACAGGCTGGTGCCCGATAGTTCTTATAAAGACATTCAACAAAGACTGGCTTCTTATAAAACGGGTCATCTGTTTAATCCTCCTTCTAAACAGGGTACGGTCATCTTTCCAGGATTTGATGGCGGTGCGGAATGGGGTGGTCCTGCGGTGGATCCTAGCACTGGAATCATGTATGTGAATGCAAGTGAAATGCCTTGGATCCTGACCATGGTAGACAGAAAACCAAACACTGCTACAAAAGAAACCAATTTGGATGCGGGTAAGCGTTTATACCAAACCAATTGTATGGCCTGTCATGGTCCTGAAAGAAAGGGTGGCGGAAATTATCCCAGTTTGATTGACGCCAAAAAGAAATACAATGAGGAACAATTGATAGCATTGGTCACTTCGGGAAAACAAATGATGCCTGCCATGAGTCAATTAGCTCCCTCAGAGAAAATAGCCATCGCCAGTTTTATCCTTGACCTAAAAGACAAGCAGGGTAAGGCTTTTGAAGCCCCAGCGCGTCCGGTTGACCCTTGGATAGAAATACCTTATACCTCTACGGGGTACAATAAATTCTTGACAAAAGAAGGTTATCCTGCCGTGATGCCACCTTGGGGAACTCTGTCTGCCATTGATTTAAATACCGGTAAACAGGTTTGGAAAGATACGCTAGGCGATTACCCTGAACTTAAAGCCAAGGGCATTCATGCGGGAACAGAAAACTATGGAGGTGCTGTTGTTACTGCTGGTGGTCTCCTGTTTATAGCTGCAACCAAAGACAGTAAGTTCCGTGCCTATAACAAAAGAACAGGGAAACTTTTATTGGAATTGGATTTACCTGCACCCGGTTTTGCAACTCCTGCGGTTTATGAAAAAAATGGCAAACAATATATTGTGATTGCATGTGGTGGTGGTAAACTAAAAACCAAAACCAGCGATACCTATTTGGCATTCAGTATTAACAAACCTTGATTATCCCAAAAACTGAATGGTCTTGGTATCTAGTGCAATAAAAACAATCTCGTCTTTTTGAACATGTCTGTTCAAAGTATGGATATAGATAATGGTGTCTTCTACCACTAGTTCTAATTCAAAAAATCCTACCATAAATTGGATATTGCGCACTTGTGCGGCCACACCATGATCCACACTAGCTAGTCTAAAATTACCTGGCCGCACAAAGATTTTTTTACCCAGTGGTGCCGTTCCACTATAAGGCAAGAGTAAGTCTGCAATATGTGGGGGTAGAATTTGGTACTTGCCTAAGAGTGCTGCAGTATAAGCGTTTGTGGGGTGTTGGTATACTTGTTCTGGTTCGCCTGACTGCACTATTTTTCCGTGTTGCATCAGCATCACTTGATCAGCCCAGGGCAAAATATCAGTTGGATCATGAGAGACCAGGAGACAGGTAATTTGCAAGGTTTCTCCTATCTCTCTAATCACATCCTTCAGGATATTTTTATGAATCAAATCCAAATTGGAATAAGGCTCATCTAACAGAAGTAATTTAGGAGATCCTATTAGCAATCGCGCAATGGCAATGCGTTGGCGTTCTCCACCAGACAATTGATCCGTCTTGCGTTTTACCAAATGGTTAATCATGCAAACTTCAAAAATGGCATTGGCCATTTCATCGCTTAGCTTATTGGCATAGGACAACAACTCTTCTACGCGATAAGAATTCCTGAGTTCAAAATGTTGCGAGAGATAAGCAATGTCTGGATGTCCGGGCACCAGTCTAAATTCTGGCCCAAGCACGTGTTTGTCTTGAAAAAAAATCATGCCGTCACTGGGCTGTTCAAGCCCTGCAATCATTTTGAGCAGACTACTTTTTCCTGATCCAGTTTCTCCTGCAATGGCCAGTTTTTGAAATGGGGCTTGGGTAAAGCTCACAGCATCTACAACGGGTTTACCGTTCTGTAATTTGCTGATATTGTTTACCTCTAAAAAACCCATTCCTCAAAGATAGGCAAGCGCTGCCATCTTTCTTTATTTGCTAATCACGATGCTAGTTGGGGTAGGACCTCCAATACCTGCTGCATCATAAGCGCGTTTCAAAGACTCCTGCACTTGGGTAAATACATCACCAAAATTAGCTTCAAGGGTAAATGGTCTTAAACCCAAAGTTACACCACCAGCAATGCTGATCACACTCACAGTGGCAGCTGGATCTTTTAATACCAATGGATGGGCATTCATTACTTCTAGAGCAATGGATTTGGCTTGGTCAATATTGGTATCGCCAGCCAGAAGCACATTAATGTCTACGCGCAAACTGCCGTGTTTGGTATAGTTGATAATGGTACCATTGCTCAAAGCCCCATTGGCCAAGATGATGGTTTTGTTTTCTCCAGTTAAGAGAATGGTATTAAAGATTTGAATTTCTAAAACGGTTCCTTTTTGTCCACCAGCTTCAATCAGGTCTCCTGTTTTAAATGGCTTGAACACTAAGATCAATACCCCACCGGCAAAATTGGCCAGTGATCCTTGCAAAGCCAGACCCACAGCCAGACCCATGGCACCAATAATGGCTACAAAAGAAGTGGTTTCAATACCCAGCATTCCTGCAACAGTTATGAGCAACAAAACTTTCAAACCCACAGACACCATGCTAGACAAAAAAGACTGCAATGAAGCATCAACTTTGCGTTGGTTCATGGTCTTCTTGGCCAATTTAGCCGTCCAGTTAATGATAGTCAGACCTATGATAAATACCAATAAGGCCGAAATCAATTTGGGTCCGAATCCAAATACCCAGTTTTGTAATTGCGTGGTAAAGCCGGTTAGTTTGTCCATTTGCAGTTTTTTTGGAAAACTAAAATAAGTTATTTCTTCTTATAAGGAAGCGTATTGAATAGGGCAAATTGTAATTGAGGTCTATTGCCGTTTTCAAAGACCTGATACATCAATCCGGTTTCCAGCCTCATTTGGTTGGTTAGACCAAAACCAATGGCACCATAAATCCTATCCCTATCAAAAACGGGACTATTTAAATGAAGGAAGATTTCATTGTAGGCAGAAAGATAGACTGCATTTTTTTCTAGTGTTGGTTTGTTGAAGGGGATGTTCAAGCTCAAAAAGTAGCGAAACCTAAAACGGAAATTGTTATTGGGTAGGAACCTTTCTTCTAGTCTGTAGCGATGTTGAATAAATACTTTTCCAAACTGTTGTCTGGTGATGAACTGTTGGTAGAGCCTATGTTCTGTGGTGTTATTCTTGGTGTCGGTACCTGCTATATAGGGGTAGGATTGTACAAAAGCATAACCCATGAGTAGGTTATTATTGTTCTCTGTAAGATTATAACCAATCCCAGTTCTGATGAGTAATTGTTCTTCATCGCCTAATAAATTATAGCTGCGATATTGTCCCTCATGCCACCAGTTCCATTTTTTGTTGATTTGTTTGTTGCCAAAATAGATAAGCCAGTTTCCTACGTCGGATTTTTGGGCAATGGATTCAGTGGCAATAAATAAGAGGACAATTATCAGCAGTTGTTTCATGTTACAAATTAAATAAAAAAATGTTGTTTAAGGGTGTGGTTGGGATTGTTGGCAGCGCCGATTTCATCTCAAATGAGTGAACTCAGAATTCAAATTTTCTTGCTGGGATTGTTGGCTGCGTTGCACTGCGCCAACTTCCCTCCGCATTGAGCTAGCGCAAAGCTCCAATGTATATGATGAGGGTTTTTATTGGTGAAATTCGCATTAGGCCTTCTCCAAAAGCCCTCGCTGCGCTCGTGTAAGGCCTGCGCTACGGTGCAATCAAGCAAGCTTGTTGCTCCTTCGCTTTGGCCTTACGGTGGCTTTTGGAAAATGCCTGATGGTAAGTTCTGCGCATAAAAAAAGCTCCGTGCTAACGGAGCTTTGTGATCCCGCTGGGACTCGAACCCAGGGCCCATACATTAAAAGTGTATTGCTCTACCAACTGAGCTACGGAATCGGATGGGTGGCAAATATACGAGTGCAACCCTGTTGATAAAAACTAAATGAATCAACATTTATCACCATGATGCATTAAGGCACAATAGTAGTAAACAAATAAACTGCAAAAATTACCAAAAGCACTACCCCTTGTAGCAATGTGGTTTTTCCTGTTTTCAATGAAAGCATGATCACAAACAAAGAGAGTAGAAATAGCACGGTTGATTTGGTGTCAATGCCAAGTGTTAGTGGCAAGCCCATATAAATAGAAACAAATGCAACAGTTGGAATGGTGAGACCAATACTGGCCAAGGCCGATCCTAGGGCCAAGTTCAAACTGGCTTGCAATTTATTTTTTCTGGCTGCTTGTAATGATGCAATGCCCTCTGGTAATAAAACCACCATGGCAATGATGATGCCCACAATGGATTTTGGTGCACCCGCCGCGGCTACCCCTTCTTCAATTTCTGGTGCCAATGCTTCTGCTAATAAAACTACCGCTGATAATGCAACCAATAATAGTACAGCGCTTACCCATGCAATTTGATTGCTTGGTTTGCCTCCATGTCCATGCTGTGCTGCTTCATCCTTTGCCACAAAATGGTCTTTGTGCCTGATATTTTGCATAGCCAAAAAAGTACCATACAAGACCAAAGAAACAATAGCCACAAATGCCAACTGTTTGCTACTATAGAATGGTCCAGGAATGCTAGTGGTGAAATTGGGTAGTATTAAAGTGAGCACAGAAATAGCCACCAACACAGTTAGTGATGCACCAACCCCGTCTAGACTAAAAGACTGTTCTCTGTGTTTTAATCCGCCAATTAACAAACAAAGACCAATGATGCCATTGATGATAATCATCTCGGCAGCAAAGACCGTATCTCTGGCTAATAGAGAAGCATCGGGCCCACCCATATGCATCAGTTCAATAATCAATGCTACTTCAATAGTAGTAACGGAAATGGCTAATAACAAAGAGCCAATGGGTTCTCCAACTCTATGCGCCACAACCTCTGCATGGTGCACAGCAGCCAATACCGCTGCTATTAGTGCAACGCCTTGGCAGAGCAGAAATATAAATCCCAAATCAAATTTTTCTCCTGCAAAAAAGATCCAACCGGCAATGGGTGCTACCAAGGTCCAGATGGGTAAATGAGCAAGTAGTTCTTTTTTCTTCATCTTATTTCAAATCTTTCAACATAGCATTAATGGCTGCTTCCAATTGTTGGTCCTTGCCCTTGATTACTTGTTCAAATTCATTCATCAATTTAATATCTGGTTCGGTTTGTGAATTTTCCAAATAACGTCCGTTCATCATCTTTACACCTACTGGTGGAACACCCCAACGCATACTATTGTCTTGTAAAGATTCCCATCCTGCAAAAGTACAAGTGCCCGGAACAGGCATACCTACTAGTTTACCAATCTGTAAATTTTGATAACCAAAGGCAAAGCAATGACCATCGCTATAATTGGCTTCATTGGCTAGTGCAATAGAAGGTTTGGTCCAACGGAATGTGGGTTCATAACTCACAATATGTTTGTCATTGCTATTGTACATATAGGCTTTACCTGTTAAGAAAGCAGCTAGGTCACTCACCAGGTCTCCACCACCATTAAAACGGGTATCAATCACCATGGCTTTGCGCGTAGCGTATTTACCCATTACTTCTTCATAAGTTACACGGAAAGCACCATCGTTCATACCAGGAATGTGTACATAACCCAATTGACCATTACTCAAACGGTCAACCTCTTCTTGGTTCTTGCGCACCCAACGTTTGTACAACAAACTATTTTCTTCGCCAAGGGCGATGGGTTTTACAATCAATTCCTTCTTGGTGCCAGCATCCAAAACAGTAATCAACACATTCTTTCCAGCTTTTCTATTTAAGTATTGCGCCAAGTCTTTTTCAGGTGTGATGAGTTCTCCATCAATACTTTCAATGATCATTCCAGCTTTGATGCCAAAGCCTGCTTTGTCTAGTGGGCCTTCTTTAATTACTTCATCAATCTTTACGCCATTGCCATTGTGCGAATAACTATAGAATGCACCCAAAGAAGCAGTTGCGTCTGCATTGGGATTAAAGGCACCATAGCTAGCACCACTATGACTCACATTTAGTTCACCCAACATTTCACTAAGTAATTCTGTGAACTCATAGTTATTGCCAATATGCGCCAAATGACGCTCATAGTCTGGTTTGTAGCTATCCCAATCAATGCCATGATAAGAAGCAGTATAAAAAGTGGTCTTGGTTCTGCGCCAGATATGTTCAAACATAAACTTGCGCTCCGCAGCCACATCTAATTGCATTTCTCCATTAATGGCAATACCGTCTCTTTTTCCACTTGTTGGATCAATTTTACTCACGGATCCATCAGACAATAAGAAAATAGTTTTCTGATCCTTGTCCCAAGTCAGTGATCCTGAATTGGCATTGAGTGGCAAGAGAATTTTTGTTTCCTTGGTTCTAATATTGGTGCTCCACAAATTCAAACCTTTTTCAAATCTTGCTAAGTAGTACAAGTTTTCACCGTCTTTGCTAACCAAGGCATCGGCCAAGCTAGAAGAATGAATGGTGAGTTTTTGTTTTCTATAAGTAAGCCCGTCAAATTCAATATTGACTAGACTATCTTTTTTGATTTTGTTTTTGCTAGTATCAGCCTTGGCTGCTTTTTCATCCTGTTCTTTTAACAATGCGGCTTCTTCCTTGCTTAGTCTAAATTTATCCCAAGCATCTTGGTTCAGCACCACCGCATAAATATCGCTCTGACTACCGCCGCTATTGGCTTTGGCGCGCAAACCATCTCTATCGGTTTCATACAAGAGCATTTTTCCACCCATGGCCCATTTTGGTGAGCCATCGTTAAATCCATTTTCGGTTACATTAAAAATCTTACCCTTTCCATCGGTACTGATAATCCCAATTTCAGAATTGGATACGCCTTCAATGGCATAACTAAAAGCAAACCATTTGCCATCGGGACTCCATTCAAAGTTTTGGTCATTATCGCCCCAGCTAAATAATTCCTTGTCGGTTAAAATGGTCCTGCTTTGTTTGCTTGCTAGGTTCAACACTTTAAGCGTTGCCCTATTTTCAATAAAGGCCAATTCTTTTCCATCAGGAGAATAAGCAGGCAAGTAGTTTTCTTTTTCATTGCTTACAAGTGCTGTTTCTTTAAGCAGGGTAGAAGCATAGAAATAGGGTTCTTCTTTTCTTACTATTTCTGTTTGAAAGATCTTCCAACTATTGCCACGCTCACTAGAATAGACCAATGATTTTCCATCGGGTGAAAAACCTACACTGCGTTCTTGCTCTGCAGTATTGGTGATTCTTTTGGTACCACCGCCATCAACTGCTGATACAAATACTTCTCCTCTAAACACAAAGGCAATTTCTTTGCCATTGGGCGATACGGCTAGGTCACGAGCCCCACCATTAACAGGAACTGGACGTTCGTTATTGGCTTTGGCGTCACTGATAATTTGAATATTGATTTTATTGGCCTTAGCTCCTGGTTCTTGGGTATAAAGTTCTCCGTCATAACTATAACAAAGGGTACCGCTATTAGAACTAGAGAGAAAACGTACTGGATGTTTTTTGAAGTTAGAGACCTGCGTGCTCTTGCCACCATCCAAACTCATCTTGTGTACATTAAAACTGCCACTCTCTTCACTCAAATAATAAAAGGCTTTGTCATTATCTGTGAATATAGGGCTGCGGTCTTCACCTGCAAAACTGGTAATCTTTTTATGTGTGCCAGCCTTACTATCATATACCCAGATATCGCGTGCAATGGCAGATACATGGTGTTTGCGCCACTGATTCTCTCCGCCTTTTTTATCATGATAAATCATCAATTGTCCGTTCTTGCTCCACTTTACGTCTTCTGCAGGTGTAGTCAACACCTGATTAACACGACCACCGTTTACAGATACCGCATACAACTCTGGTTGAGATCCAGTAGGATATGTTCTATTGCTGGCAGCGTCTTGACGGGCAGATCCAAACAATACCTGCTTGTCATCATTGCTAAATGCATAAGGATATTCCGCTGTAGAATAGTAAGTGAGTCTTTTTACCTCACCACCTTCAGCTGGAATGGTATAGATGTCAAAATTGCCATACCTATCAGAAGCAAAAGCAATCTGTTTACCATCATGACTCCATACGGGCATAAAATCATGCGCTTCATGACTAGTTAATGCCACAGCAGTTCCGCCACTACTGGCTACTTTATAGAGATCACCTTTATAAGTGAACACTACGGTTTTGCCATCGGGCGAGATGGCGCTATAACGCAACCAATTGGGTTGGGCACTAACTTGGGTTACTACTAATAGTACCAATGCACATAAAAGGGAGATCTGTTTCATTGCAGGAGTTTTACTTCTGCACGAAAGATAACAAGTTTTCCAAATTAAAACCCCGTTCAGAAGGGATACTCCATGAACGGGGTTAGCACTAAAAAAACCTAATTTTAATTATTCATAGTGAATGGTCAGCTTAATAGAAGGGCTCACCCCTTTTACAAACCCATGGAAAAAGAATTCGGGTTCTAATTGTAACCAGCCGCTTCGCACACCAGGCAAACCTACTTTATACGTATTTGGTTCAAACCAATTACCCTTGCGGCTGATCAAATAACCAATGGAGAAATTGCCCACAAAATCAAAGGGTGCTTGTCTTTTTTCTTGTTGAATATAACGGAGGGTTAAAAAGTCATTTCTTTCTGTAATTACATTGTTTAACAGATCCTTGCTAAAAAAGAAATGGGGTTCCCACATGGCATAGAACCTAGTGGTGCCTCGGGTTCTATTGGCAGATGTGTATCGGATTCCCGCAGAGAAAGAGGGTACAAAAACGCCTTTGGCAAACTGCATACCTGCGTAAATATTTGGAACCAATTCTGGTACTTGACCTGGATTTTTGATCCATTTTACTTTGCCTGGGCTAAACATTTTTCCGGTGGCCATATTGAATGAAGCGCTATAACCCGCTTTGGGGCTGGTTGTTGCAACATATTCTGGACCTAATTCTTGGTAAAGTCTGCTGATACAGTTTTGTAAACAATTCTCGGGCAAACTATACAAGTCACTGGCGTTATTCAAAACCAGGGTCAAGTAAAAAGGTTGCATTTCTGGTTTGTTGCTGGCATTGTATCTGGTATCATAATAAAGAGATGCGTCCTCTTTGGATACTTGTATAAAAGCTTTGATGCGAATGGTATCCTGGGTAGTTTTTAATTCATTCATGACCCCGTCTTTGATCACAAATTGCTGAGGCGCATTGTCATGATTGACAATCCTGATCTGTGGGTTCAGCCCTCCTGTTAGGTAGTCAATTCTTCTATTAAATGCATCGTTTTTAAAAGAGTCCAACATGGGTTGCAGATTGGGTTTAATGGCTTTTACCAAGGAGTCTAGATTGGGTAGGTATTTTAAATGCTTAATATTATTCAAGTCTAGAATCATATTGCCACTTCCAGCTTTGAGAATTCCCCAAAAACTAAAATGCGCTTTACCCATTCCAATTTTTGGATAATTAAAAGTAACTTCCGACCTATTAAGTGGAATTTCATAAAAGGTTCGGTTTTGTGCAAGCAAGCCGCTGGCCAAGCCTGAGATGATCAGGCAGCATAAGAATAGTTTTTTCATAATTATTGGTTGTCTGTTAAAGAAGTGGTGATGATCACTGATTTGGGTTTTGGAAGCCAGAAACTTCTGTTGGTTTCTACAGGAGCAACAGGGCTTTCATCTGTTTCTGTGATGGTTCTTTTAGGTGCTGATTTGGAATAGATGGGTTCGGGTTCTCTGTATAATTCATACAAATGCACTACGGGATATTTTTTGCGAACTGGATTTGATTTCACTGCGGGTTTTGTAGTTACTGCAGGACTACTAATTGCTACCGCGATGGTTTCGTTTGTTTGAATGGAATCCTTGATAGGGCTTGGTTCTATAGGAATACTTGTTTGAACAAGAGCAATTGATTCAGGAACTTCGCTATTTGAAACTGATACTTTATTTTTTACAAGTATTTGCTTTTTTGCTAGTAGCTCCGGCGTTTCTGTTTTTCTTGGTGATGCAGTATTTTTTGATGTTTTTGTAATTGTTTGTTTAGTAGAAGATTTGGTTGGTATAGGTGTTTCTTTTTGCAAGAACCAAATTGTTGCGGCACTTGCAAGCAAGACTATCGCGGCAGCATAGCGCAACCAAAGCATGATTGGTTTTGGCTTTTTGATTTGTAATTCTTGTTCTAATTGATCCCATACCCTTGGGGCAGAAAAGCCAAATCCTTCCGGAAGGCTATTCATGCCATCTAGCTTTTCAGCTAAGGGATTATTTGGTTTTTCTTTGTGCATTTGTTTCCCTATTTTTTGCTGCTAATAATTGTTGCAAGAGCATTCTAGCTTTGTTTAACTGACTCTTACTAGTGCCTTCTGTAATCCCCAGTTCTTGCGCAATTTCTCCGTGCTTCAAGCCCTCTATCACGTGCAAGTTGAACACGGTTCTATATCCTATGGGCAACTGCGTAATCAATTGAAACAATTCTTCTGCCGCCAATTGATCCAGTGCATTATCTGCCACAGGAATCTCTTGAGCCAATTCTTCTGCTACCAAGAGCAGGGGCTCTTTTTTTCTTAAACTGCGCAGACACTCATTCACCATGATCCGTTTCATCCAGTTAATAGCTGCCCCATCGTTTTGGTATTCAAAATTGGGGAGGGCTTTGAAGATGCATAAGAACCCATTCATCATGCATTCCTCCGCGGTTTCATTGTTGCGCAAATACCTTCTACAAAGCAGGAAGAAGCTGGTAGAAAATCGGTCGAACAGCCATTTCTGGGCCGTTAGCCTTTCTTCCTTGCATTCTTGTAGCAGTTTTGCTAGTTCCATCAATCAGCCGCTTTATTAGTTAAATGCCTTTTTGAAGCAAAGGGTTGTATGGGATAGAAAAAAAATGTTGAACCAAAGATAGCCGCTTTCAGTTCTGCCAACTTAAGGTTAACTTGTAGCGTGGAAAAACCCTTCCCATATAGAATCTACCCCATTGGAGACCAAGCCATCACACTGGACTTTGGAAATTTGATCAAGGATGAGATCAACGCCCAAGTAATGGCCCTGTTTTATTGGCTCAAAGAAGAAAACCTACACGGCATCAAAGACATTATTCCAGCTTATTCCACCATTAGTTTGGTCTATGACGCGCCAATGATTCGCAAATGGGCGGGCAATGGTTCCGTTTATCAATATATGGAACAGTATCTGACCAATGCCTTGCAGCAATTGGATTTGCTGGCATTGCCCAGCAGCAGAGAATTACGTATTCCGGTATGCTATCACCAAAGTTTAGCGCCTGATTTAGTGGAGCTTTGTCAAGAAAAGAACATGGACTTGGATGAATTTGTGGCTATTCATACGGCCATTCCCTATAGAGTTTATATGATTGGATTCTTACCGGGCTTTGCCTATATGGGTAGTTTGGATGAGCGCATTGTAGCTCCACGCAAGCAGACTCCGCGCACCCATGTGGCAGCCGGATCGGTTGGGATAGCTGGTGTTCAAACGGGCATCTATCCCTTTGCTTCCCCGGGGGGATGGCAGTTGATTGGCCAAACACCTATGACTTTGTTTAAAGCCAATGATGTTCAACCCAGTTTGTTTCAACCAGGTGACCTAGTGCAGTTTGAAGCCATTAGCATTGACCAATTTTATCAACTTAAAAACAATCCATCCTGATGGGAGTGCGCATACTTAAATCAGGAATGGCAGATAGTCTGCGCGACGCCGGAAGATTTGGCTTCCAGCACTTGGGTATACCACCCGGCGGCGCAATGGACTGCGTTGCCATGCAAGTGGTGAATATATTGGTGGGTAATCCAACAGGAGCGGTGGTCATGGAAATGCACTATCCCGCGCCACAATTGGAATTTAACTCACCCGCACTAATGGCCTTGAGTGGCGCGGATTTTCAAGCCACTTTAGATGGAGTAGAAATAGCCTTGAACCAACCAATGCTGGTACCAACTGGTTCAATTATTAAATTCAATAAACCCGTTGCTGGTGCCCGATGTTATTTAGGCGTTAAAGGCGGTTTTGAAGCCGATGAATGGTTGGGGTCCAAGACCACCAATAATTTTGCGGTACGTGGCGGATACCAAGGACGCAACCTGCAAAAAGCTGACTGGGTAGCATTTGCCAAACCATTTTCTTATGAAGTGGAAGAACCCGCGGTCATGCCTTGGACAGCCAATGTTCGAGAGCTGTATCCACAAGGTCCTTGTTATTTGGTTCCCGGAGCAGAATACGAACTATTGGATACTGCATCCAAACAATGTCTGACTCATGAACCCTTTCAGATTGCCACTAATAGCAATAGAATGGGGTATCGATTACAATCTGCTCCTATGCATTTGGGTGAGTACAAAGAATGTCTTTCTTCCGGTGTGGGTTTTGGTACCCTCCAATTATTGCCCGATGCACAAACCATCTTACTCATGGCTGATCACCAAACCACGGCGGGTTATCCCAGACTAGGGCATGTGGCATCTGTTTCGCTACCAAGTTTGGCGCAGCTGAATCCAGGAGATAGTATTCGCTTTCAATTGATAGACATAAACACTGCCGAAACCTTGTATGCGGCACAAGAAAAGCATTTGCGCCAACTCAAAAATGCCTGTAACTTCCGCTTGCAGGAATATCTTTCTAATGACTAAACAAATTGACCTCAATTGCGATATGGGTGAGGGCATGGACAATGACGCCAAGCTCATGCCCCTGATCAGTAGTGCCAATATTGCATGTGGTTATCATGCGGGGAATGATTCCATCATGCGCGCCACCGTAGCACTAGCCAAACTAAGCGGAGTTTCCATTGGCGCGCATCCCGGCTTTGCAGACAAGGAAAATTTTGGACGCACGGAAATGCAGCTGAGTGAAAAAGAACTCTATCAATTGATTTGGGATCAACTTACACTCATGCATACCGTTACGCAAGAAGCATCTGTGGCCATGCACCATGTAAAACCACATGGGGCTTTGTACAATATGGCTGCGCGCGATGCATCTATGGCCAAAGTGATTGCACAAGCTGTGAAAGACTTTGATGCGAATCTCATGTTGTATGGATTAAGTGGAAGCTTTTTAATCAGTGAAGCAAAAGCCATTGGATTAACAACTGCTTCAGAAGTTTTTGCAGATAGAACTTATCAAGACAATGGAAGTCTAACACCCCGTAGTCAACCCAATGCCATGATTCAAGATCAAGCAAGCTCTTTAGCGCAGGTCATACAAATGATTCAAGAGCAAACAGTAATATCAGTCTCAGGAAAAATAGTTGACTTATCAGCTGAAACCATTTGCATTCATGGCGATGGTCCACATGCACTATCCTTTGCCCAACAAATCAATACTGCTTTACATACTGCATCTATCAAGATTCAATCAAGATAATAGTGAAAAAAGTTTCCAACGCATCAGCCATTACCGGAGCCGCATTCTTAATGGCAACATCGGCCATTGGCCCAGGATTTCTAACTCAGACAACTGTCTTCACCAAACAATTACTCTCCAGTTTTGGCTTTGTAATTGTGATTTCTATTTTGTTAGACATTGGCGCGCAAATGAATATCTGGCGCGTATTGGCAGTAACGGGAAAACGCGCGCAAGACTTGGCCAATGAACTCTTGCCCGGTCTTGGTTATCTCTTGGCTGGATTAATTTTATTAGGTGGACTTGCTTTTAATATTGGCAATATTGGAGGATGCGGTTTGGGTCTCAATGTACTCACCGGCATGGACACAGCCTATGGCGCTTTGTTTAGTTGCGTAATAGCACTCATGATATTTTGGATGAAGGAAGCTGGTAAAATGATGGATCTCTTTGCCAAATTCTTGGGCATCCTCATGATCCTACTCACCATCTATGTAGCATTCAGTTCTCATCCGCCGCTAGGCGATGCGCTACAACATAGTTTTGTTCCCGAGACCATCAGTAGCACGGCCATTGTAACATTAGTTGGCGGCACTGTTGGTGGCTATATCTGTTTTGCAGGTGGTCATAGATTATTAGACGCCGGCATTTCAGGAGAAGCGCAATTGCCCTCCGTGAATAAGAGTGCCGTAACTGGAATCTTGGTCACCGCCGTCATGCGATTCGTATTGTTTTTAGCAGCCCTTGGTGTGATTATGCAAGGTGTTCAATTAGACATGAGTAATCCACCCGCATCTGTTTTCCGCGCAGCTGCCGGAGAAATGGGATATAAGTTTTTTGGTGTGGTTATGTGGTGTGCTGCTATTACTTCGGTGGTAGGCGCAGCTTACACTTCTGTTTCTTTTTTAAAAACCTTTCACCCCTGGATTGCCAAAAATGAACGCTGGCTCATCAGTGGATTTATTGTCTTTTCCACTATTGCGTATGTGGTGATTGGCAACCCTGTAAAAATCTTGGTCACAGTAGGTGCACTCAATGGATTAATTCTACCCATTGCCCTAGCCATTATGTTATTGGTTTCCCGCAAATCCTCTCTGGTAGGTACTTATAAGCATTCAGGCATTTTAACAGCGGTTGGTTGGCTAGTGGTGATTGTCATGAGCTATATGGGCGGACTCACCATCAGAAACTGGATTATCAACTAGTGGAAAATTTAATTAAGAGCTAATAACAAAGCAGCATTTGCTTGATCATCAACCACCGGTGCTTCTACTCGAGTAACAATTGATGTTAGGTTTTCCCGGTTGCGCTCAAGACCCTTTCCGTATAATTTATCGTAATACTGTAAGAGCACTCGGAAAGAGGAACGAACATCGTCTTCTACCAAACTGTTGATAGCAGTTTTGGTTTCTAAGCCGCCTAATTTTTTCTTAATGCGAATAATGGCGTTGATCAATTGTTCTTTTGGAAACTTGCCATAATGTATACAGATATAATCCAATCTTGATTCAAAAGGAATATCCAAAAAGAAAACTTTTTTCTGCCGCATCTTTTGATACAAAACCGTTGGAATATTCACCGTTCCAATGCGCTGACTCTCGTCTTCCATCCAAATACATCTTGGATAGGAATTTTCAATATCCTCCGTTGGAGTAGTATTTGCTAACGCCTGCGCCAATTTATTTTCAAACATCTCCTGCGATGGTTGTGCAGGCAATCCCATATTCCCAAACGCAGAACCCTTGTGACCAGCTAGTCCTTCTAAGTCTATTATACATTCTGACTTTTTGGCCAGTGCTTTTAATACTTCGGTTTTGCCAGAGCCAGTGTATCCGCCAAGAATCTGTATGGGATAATCTTTTTCAAATTGTTCTAACACCCAACTCCTATAAGTTTTGTAGCCGCCTTGCAAAGTATAGACCTGATATCCATACAAATCCAGCAACCAGGCCACACCGGCGCTTCGCATTCCCCCGCGCCAACAATGGACCAAAACTATTTTTGAGGTAAAAGATCTTTCCACCGTCTCTACCATCTCCACCATTTTCACCCCAAAATATTTCAGACCAATTTTAATGGCTACTTGTTTGCTTTGTTGCTTATATGCTGTGCCTACCACTTTTCTTTCTTCATCGCTAAACAGGGGTAAACTTTGCGCGCCTGGAATATGCGCATGCAGGTATTCACCTGGGCTACGCACATCTAATATAGGATGCGTTTGAGCCAGTGTTAAAAATTCTGCAAGACCTATTCTTTTTACTGCCATCAACACAAATGTAAGTCTAGTTTATTGTAACTTTTCCGCATGAAGCGATTATTGATTATCCGTCACGCCAAGAGTAGTTGGAACAACAATTTGCTGGGTGATTTTGACCGCCCTTTGAATGAGCGTGGGGAGCGCGATGCCCCTGAAATGGCGCACAGGATTCTAGAGAAGGGAATCAAGCTTGACGCCATTGTTTCCAGCACAGCTAGAAGGGCTTTTAGCACTGCGGAGCATTTTGCCAAATCGCAGGAGATCAAAAAAACCGCTATTATCAGTTTTGATAAATTGTATCATGCACCTGCGCATGTGTTTAATGAGATTATTCAGGAACTAGATGACAAGCTCAACACGGTGGCCATTTTTTCTCATAACCCCGGCATCACTGATTTTGTAAATGGACTAACCGATACACGCATTGATGATATGCCCACTTGCGGTATCTATGCCATTAATATTCCCATCAAATTCTGGACAGAGTTTGAAGACGTAGATAAACTGTTCTGGTTTTTTGACTGTCCCAAGAACTAATCTTCCACCACCGTCTCGGGTACACTGCGTTTATAATTGGCAAGAAAGACCCCTGTAAAAATGCAGATTGCCGCCAGCAACTTGATCCAACTAAAATGTTCACCCGCAAATAGAATAGCAATAATAGCGGCAAAGATGGGTTGGGTATAGATATAAGTGCCTGTGGCCGAAGGTCCAATCACTGAAATCCCGTACACATTAAACAGATAAGCCAAACAGGTGGCACCAATGGCAATAAACGCTAGTGCTACCCAGTGTCCAAATGCAAAGGCAGACCAATCCGTTGCTACAAAATCTCCCAGCGTAAAAGGCAAAATGAGTACCGTACCAAATGTGAAGACCCAACGCAAAACATGAATGGCAGAATATTTGGCCATCAAAGGGCGTACCATGACCAAATAAAAAGCATAAGAAATGGCATTGATCATGACCATTATATCGCCCAGAATAATATTGCTTCCAACAGTTGCCTGTTGTTCCTTGGTCAGAATCAATAAAAGGGATCCACCTATTCCAAAAATCAATCCCAGAATTTTTAACCAGCTCAACATTTCTTTGATCAGCCATGCTGCTATAAACGTAATAAAGATGGGCGTACAAAGTGAGAGCAATGAACTATGAATGGGTGTAGTGAGTGAGACCCCTTTGATAAACATCAATTGATTAATCAGTGCTCCAGTAGCAGCGCAAGCAAAAAACCGGGGAATATCTTTTCTATCAATGCCTGCCCTGCCGGGTTTGAGCGCAAAGAGACCCCAGAAAAAAACCAGACTTACCAAAATCCGCACGGCATTGAGTGCGTAAGGATGCATCACGCCAGGTGTGATGTATTTGACAACAGAATAGCTGATGGCAAAAATGATATTGGCACCTAACACTGCTAAGTGAGCCTTGGTATTTCTTTCCATTCGGCCACAAAACTACAGGCTTTCTATTGCCAAGAGCAAACCTTGTAACATATTTGTGTTGAAAAAAGGCAATTCTTTTGACGCCCTTGAATCCGCGTTTAACTTTTTTGCTTGCGCGATGGATTCGCTTAAAGAAAATTTTGATTGAGTAACCGTTGTTGCCATACCCTGTTCAGCTAATTGCCCCGCTAAATATTCCTGCTCAGTTTGCCCCGGCGTAGGAATCAAAATGGCGTTTTTGTGTAATGCTGCTAAATCCATTAATGTGGAATAGCCACTGCGGCAAATGATCCATTCGCTAGACAAAATTACTTGCGCTAATTCAGTTGCCGGTAAGTGATGGATAATTTTTAGAGAACTATTTTTTATTTGTGTTGAATTGGAAGTTGATGGTAATCCACGAACAAGAACCATTGGTTCAAGGACGTCTTTGATATTATTTAAAATGATTGTTTCTAATAATGTTCTTTGTGGCTCAGGTCCTGATAGCAAAAAACAATATTTGTATTTAAAAGAATCCGTAGATTGATTTGACTTTTCAAATCGCGATAGCAAACCCATCCATTTCACTGGTATTGCCGGCATTTTCAAAGGATGTGATAAATCTCCACCTAAATTCAGTGTCCCTTTTGAATCTGGTACCCAACAAGTATGAAAACGATTGATGAGTGAGTAATGAATCTTTTGTACATGCCGCTCCAACCAGGCAAAGGGCATTTTAATGGTCAGCTGGTGCGTGATTAACACGCAGGGAATTTTTTTAGAATAAAGCCCATAGCGATTATCAGCAATAACCAAGTCAATTTGTTGATCCTCAATCATCCTATCCAACCATGCGTGCTCGTCTTTGATGGTCTGGAAAATACTGGGAGCCTGTGACAACATTTGCCAAGGCAACCCCCATCCAGTTTTGGCGTAACTGATATGGTAACCCCTGAGTGGTAAAAGGATCAGAGACGGAAATTCGGTTTGCAATAATTGGGCAGAAGGCCCATCGCCAGCTAACAAGACGGTCTTACCTAATTCCTGAAGGGCTTTGATAATAGGAATACAGCGCGTAGCATGGCCAAGCCCCCAATCTAGTGGGGCAACCAGTACGCGTTGTATGTTAATATTATCAAACAATTAAAACTTTTGATTGGTTTTCTAAGACCGATTGCTGAATTTAGTGCAGTTATGCGTCCCAAAATAAACCAATTAATTGTTTTACTGTTATTGATTTCAATGGTGGCCATTTCTTGCGCTTCCGCCAAAAGTAGAAGAGCCAATGGATGTGGTTGTCCGCCCCACAAATGGAATGAAAGGCAATAAACTATGAGTGCAAAAAACAGGGATTTGTTAGTATTGAGCCAACAAGGCCCACTAACACAGGAGGAGTTGGATAAGCAATTGCTGCGCTTGAACAAAGTGTTGAGCAATATTGAATGCTGGGACCAGTTTTGCAAAGCCAATGAATTAATTGACCTCAACCGATACAAGATTATTCGCAACCCCATGAAGATCCAGCAGATGCTACGCGATTATCCCAACCGAGCTTTCTTATTTGTTTGTAATAAAAACTAAGGAACCCTTTTAATATTGGCTCCCAATGCGCGTAAGCGTTCGTCAATGCGCTGATAACCCCTGTCTATCTGTTCAATATTTTGAATGGTACTTTTTCCCTCTGCACTGAGTGCTGCAATCAACAATGCCTGACCCGCACGAATATCTGGACTACTCATGGTAATGCCGCGCAATGCCTGTTTGCGTCCAAGCCCAATTACCGTGGCCCTATGCGGATCACAGAGAATAATCTGCGCACCCATGTCTATGAGTTTGTCTACAAAGAACAAGCGGCTTTCAAACATTTTTTGGTGCACTAACACAGAGCCAATGGCTTGGGTAGCTACCACAATCACAATGCTCAATAAGTCTGGCGTAAACCCTGGCCAAGGATGATCATAAATGGTGAGGATGCCACCATCCATAAAAGTTTGCACCTGATAAGAATCCTGTGCAGGTATATAAATATCATCTCCTTGAATCTCCAATTGAATACCCAGTTGTTGAAATTTTTCTGGGATTACGCCTAAGTGTTCCACACCCGCATTCTTGATAGTGATCTCACTCTGGGTCATGGCGGCAAGTCCAATAAAACTGCCTATCTCAATCATATCGGGCAACATACGATGCTCGGTACCACCTAGTTTTTCAACCCCTTCAATCACCAATAAATTACTGCTGATCCCGCTGATGCGTGCACCCATCCGGGTCAGCATTTTGCAGAGCTGTTGAATATAGGGTTCGCATGCTGCGTTATAAATAGTAGTAGTGCCCTGCGCTAATACGGCTGCCATTAAAATATTGGCAGTGCCTGTAACAGAGGGTTCATCCAAACACATAAAGCATCCCTTTAATTGGGGAGAGCTTAAACGAAAACAACTATGCTCCTCATCGTATTCAAATTTGGCACCTAGTTTTTCAAATCCAATGATATGGGTATCTAATCGCCTACGGCCAATTTTATCTCCACCTGGTTTGGGAATATAAGCACGTTTAAATCGTGCAAGCATAGGCCCAGCAAGCATGACAGAGCCACGCAGTCTTCCGCCTTTTTTTCTAAATTCTTCTGATGCTAGAAAGTCTACATTAATGTCATCGGCCTGAAAAGTACAAGTATCACGGCTAACGCGATTGGTCTTGACGCCAATATCTTCCAATAATTCAATGAGCAGGTTTACGTCAAGAATGTCTGGAATATTGGTAATGGTCACTAACTCGTCAGTGAGCAATACGGCAGAGATAATCTGCAAAGCTTCGTTCTTGGCACCCTGTGGTTCAATGGAACCTTTCAGTTGATTGCCTCCAATCACTTCAAAACTGCTCATGTGGGAATATTTGCTGTTTTGTTAGTAGCGTTTCTTATAATTACCGCCCCTAGAATCGGGTCTGCCGCCTCCAGGATTGCTGATATTTTGTGCGTTGGCATTGTTACCCCTATTATCACCTCTGTTCTGCGGGCCTGCATTGCGGTTGTTGTTATTAGGGCGGTTATTGCCTCTATTTTGACCACCTGCATTGCGGTTATTGTTATTGCGTCCACCAAAATTCTGTTGCCATCTGCCACCGCCATTGTTGCGAGGGAATTCATCGCGCTCAAAATTCTGGTTGCGGTGTTTAATGTATGGGGTATTGCTAAATTCCAATTCACCACCGGTGATGCTATTCAACTCTGCCCTAATGGTATCATCGTGTACCAATTCTTTGTGCCAGTTGCTATAAGCCAGCTTCATATAATAAGCAATGGCGTGTGCAAATCCAGCTTTCTTTTCAGGATCTTCTTCTTTCAAAGCCTTATCTATCACCACTTCTAGGTTCTTACCCAAGTGCGCATATTTTGGATGACGCTTGGGATAAGGAAGGGGATCTGGTTTTTGTTTGTAGGTTTCTTTTTGCGGAATAGGATAAGGACTGTCTACGTCTAATTTAAAATCGCTGATAAAAAAGAGGTGATCCCAAAGCTTATGTCTAAAGTCTTCTACGTTCTTTAAATGCGGGTTCAAAAAGCCCATCAACTCAATCACAGATTGTGCTTGAAGCTGACGTTTCTCACGGTCTTCAATGGTCAAAAGGAACTCCACCATCTTCTGTACATGGCGGCCGTATTCCTTCATTCCCAATAAGTTTCTGTCAGTATTGTATTCCATTTGGTCACTAAAATTCATCTACAAATGTATGGAATGCCCACCGATGGCGGAAATTTTGTGTTTTAATGGAAAGTTATTGTCAATCGTTATCTTCGCAGCATGGAAGCTTTATTGCAAAAAATAGCCGGATATAAGGAAGAAGTGGCTGCTGAAGTAGCGGGAACTGCTGATTTAGTAGAAGCATTCCGCATTAAATGGTTGGGTACAAAAGGTTTGGTTAAAGCCATCATGGCTGAAATGAAGCATGTTCCTGTGGAACAAAAAAAGGAATTTGGTCAGATTTTGAACGAGTTCAAGATTTTTGTGGAGACCAAATTTGAGACCCTCAAAGAAAACGCTACAGGTGTTGCCGGAGCCGGAGCTGCTGCCATTGACTTATCCCTGCCGGGCGATCCTATTGCAGTAGGTACCCGTCACCCTTTGAACCTGGTGCGCAATCAAATAGTTTCTATTTTCAAACGTCTGGGTTTTGCCGTGGCAGAAGGTCCTGAAATTGAAGATGACTGGCACAATTTTGGCGCCATGAACCTACCTGAAGACCATCCCGCCCGCGACATGCAGGATACTTTTTACATAAACCAAGACCCTGCTTGGTTGCTGCGTACACATACCAGCTCTGTTCAAGCAAGGGTGATGGAAACCCA
>CALRXZ020000030.1:0-31915 GCA_943372255.1 Chitinophaga pinensis | reverse complement strand
AGTAAAGTTGAATTGGTGACATGCAATAAAATCAGCCTTAGAAATCAAATAAGGTGCTCTAATAGGTTTTGGCCCAAAGCGCAAATGCGATACGGTTCTAGCCCCTGATTTTTTGGAATCATATACAAAATAACCTTGACCATATAAATCAGTATTCTCTCCAATTATCTTAATGGTATTCTTGTTGGCACCAACTGTACCATCAGCACCTAGACCAAAGAACAAACCTTGTCTCCATTCAGATTCATCTAATTTATAATTAGGGTCATAGCTCAAACTCAAATGGGTTACATCATCGTTGATACCAACTGTAAAACCATTCTTAGGATTGTCTTTTTTGAGCTCATCATACACGGCTTTTACCATGGCTGGTGTGAACTCTTTGGAAGAAAGACCATATCGACCACCAATTAGTTTGGGTAAATGATTGATTTTTCCTTGTTGTAAAGCTTCTACCAAAGTAGATAGAACGTCTTGGTACATGGGTTCTCCTGAAGATCCAGATTCTTTTGTCCTATCTAAAATGGCAATGGTTTTTACCGTTGTTGGTAGTGCTTTTACCAAATGTTCAAGAGAAAAAGTTCTATACAAACGAACTTGAATCACACCTGTTTTTTCACCAGCAGCATTTAAAGCCATCATGGTTTCAGAAACGGTTTCACCACCTGACCCCATAACAATAATGACTCTGTCTGCGTCAGGGGCTCCACTATATTGGAAGAGTTCATACCTTCTGCCAGTTAATTGCTCAAACTCGCGCATACTGTCTTCCACAATTTGAGGAAGATTGTTGTAGAATGTATTCACTGTTTCTCTACCTTGGAAATAGACATCGGGGTTTTGAGCAGTACCTCTGATAAATGGATGGTCTGGATTCAACCCCCTGTTTCTGTGGGCAATTACCAAGTCATCAGGGATCATTGACCTAATCTGATCATCTGTTAATAATTCCAATTTATTTACTTCATGTGAGGTTCTGAAACCATCAAAAAAGTGTACAAATGGAATCCTAGATTTTAGTGTTGCGTTTTGTGCAATTAGGGCAAAGTCATGTGCTTCTTGAACGCTAGCAGAACTTAGCAAAGCAAATCCTGTAGTCCTTGCTGCCATTACGTCTTGGTGGTCACCAAAGATAGATAGACCCTGTGCAGCTAAAGAACGTGCTGCAACATGGAATACGGTAGAAGTTAATTCCCCAGCAATTTTGTACATATTGGGTAACATCAACATCAAACCTTGTGAAGCGGTAAATGTGGTGGTTAAAGAACCTGTTTGTAAGGCTCCGTGAACGGTACCAACAGCACCTGCTTCACTTTGCATTTCCATAATATCAGGAATACCTCCCCAGATATTTTTAGTTCCTTTAGAGGCCCATTCATCTGCCAATTCAGCCATAGTAGAAGAGGGGGTAATGGGATAAATGGCGCATACCTCGTTGACACGATAGGCAACATAAGCAGCTGCTTCATTTCCATCAATGGTGGATATCATATTTTTATTAGGCATTAGTAGTTGCATTTATGGGTTCAGGAATCATTTCTATTGCGTGGCAAGGACATTGTTCATAACAAACAGCACAACCTGTGCAAGCGTCCATGTTGAATTTATATCTGTTACCCTTGCCCAATTTGATAATGGCATTTTCTGGACATGCACCAAAACAACCATCACATTCAAAACAGTTACCGCAGCTTAAGCAACGTTGTGCTTCAAATCTTGCTTCAGCTTCTGACAAACCGGAATTGATTTCATCAAAGTTTTTAACGGCAATTTCTGGCGCTAATTTCTCTTGTGCTTTTTGAGGTGCATCGGTTTTATACCACATATGTAGTTTTCTAAAACCTGCAGTTGGGTGTTTCTCCCCTTTGGTAAATTGTTGGTTTTCTAAAAAGCTATTGATGGTTCTAGCCGCTTTTTTACCATGACCAATGGCAATGGTAGCAGACCTGTTTTCTCCAGGTAACATATCGCCACCGGCAAAAATGCCAGCTGCGCCTGTCATTCTTTGGCCATCAATCACAATAGTACCATCTGCATTTAAGCCAATACCAGAAATGGTTTTCAAAAATTCAGATGCAACTTCTTGTCTATTGGCAATGATTAAAACATCTGCCTCTACGGTTTCAAATTCGCCCGTACCAATGGCTTTTCCTTTTTCTACTTTAACTACTTCTAAAGTGATTGTTTTGTTTTCTATTTTGCTGATGCTTCTATACAATTGTACGTCTACACCTTCTGCAATGGCATCGTCAGTTTCATAATCATAGGCAGGCATCATTTTCTTGTCTCCAGGAAAATAAACTGCTGATTCTGATCCAAATCGTTTGATAATTCTAGAAAGATACATGGCTAGTTTTCCTCCGCCATATACCACAACTTTTTTGTTTAAATAAGGAGACGTATTTGATTTGATTTCATTAAAGAAACCAAATGCATCTTTAATATATACAGAGTGATCTCTGCTAAATGCTTCTTCTTGGATTAGTTGAGCACCAATACCCAAATAAACGGCGTCAAATTTGCCGTCTGCTTTTACACCAGCCAAGTCATAAACTTTGGTATTGAGTTTAATGGTAACTCCCATACTCACAACTCGTGCAATTTCTGCTTCTAAGATTTCTTTGGGTAACCTATATTCAGGAATACCAGCCCAAAGCAAACCACCAGCATGTCCACTAGCTTCATGAATTTCTACAGTATGTCCTTGTTTGGCTAAGTGATAGGCAGCAGATAAGCCACTTGGGCCAGCACCCACTACTAATACCCTTTTTCCTGTAGCTGGAGCTTTTTGCCTAACCTGCCAATTTTGTTTAATGGCTTCGTCTCCAATATATCTTTCAACAGCGTGAATGTTTACCGTATCATCAATATGATTTCTATTACATCCAGTTTCACAGGGCTTAACACAAACCCTGCCCATAATGCCTGGGAATGGATTGTCTTCCATGATAGTTTGAAAGGCTTCAAAATAATTACCAGCCTGTGCATGAGCCATCCAAGCCTGAATGTTTTCTCCGGCTGGACAAGCACTATTACAGGGTGGCATAAAATCAACATAAACGGGTATGCGAGATCTTAAAGCACCGGTTCCTTCGTGGTGGGTGGTCAGATCTACTGGTTTGGTGATGTCGTTTTCAGGCATATATATTGTTTTTTCAGAATTAGTAAAACTTGGATGGTTTTTGCGGTTTTATTAGAATGTGAAGCTAGCGCCATCCAAAATCTGAAAAAATGATATTGTTCAGGTGATAACATGAGCAATATCATGTTCTTTTGGGGTGATTTAAGTCAAAGAGGGGGATGTGCTTACTGGTGCTGTTGGCTGCGCCAACAGCACTACGCATTGTGGGGGGGAGGAAAAAAGGTAGTGTACTTGTGCTGTTGGTTGCGCCAACAGCACTGCCATTGTTTTGGGGTAGGTTTAAAAAGAGGGAAATCATCCCGCTGGGATTGTCGGCTGCGTTTCACTCCGCCGACTTCCCACCGCATTGAGCTAGCGCAAAGCTTTTTTACAATTTTGGAAGATTTTCTTTTATGAGTTTTGTTGAAACACCTTCAATTGCAAGAGCTTTAAATGTAAGTTTTGCAATAGGCTTTATTCAAAAGCCCTCGCTGCGCTCGTGTAAGACCTTCCCTTCTGCGCAATCAAGCAAGCTTGTTGCGCATGCGCTTTGGTCTTACTGCGGCTTTTGAAGAAAGCCATAGGGGGAGTCTTGTGATTTTATTTTTGCTTCTAGGCATAAAAAAAAGCTCCTCAATTGCTTGAGGAGCTTTGTGATCCCGCTGGGACTCGAACCCAGGGCCCATACATTAAAAGTGTATTGCTCTACCAACTGAGCTACGGAATCTACTAGTCAGAATTACTTCTGTTTTCGTATTTGGGAGTGCAAAAATAGGCGTTTTATAAAACCAGCCAAATTTTTAAGCATCTATTTTATTTTAATTACACACAGAAATTTCCACAATCCTGTTTTAACTGCTTAATTTTGACATTTATACACATATCCTTATGTCCTATTTTGCAAACAAAGTTGTTGTTATTACTGGTGGTTCCGATGGTATTGGAAAAGCATTAGTAGAGTCTTTCTTGAATTTAGGAGCCAAAGTGGCTACCTGTGGAAGGAATTATGATAAGTTCTATGCCCTTCAAAGAAAATATGCCAATAAACCATTATTGGTTCATACTGCCGATGTAAGTAAAGAACAAGAATGCCGTCAGTTTATTGATGTTGTAGTTAAGACATTTGGAACCATTGATGTTCTGATCAATAATGCAGGTATAAGCATGCGTTCTGAAGTAGAAGAGGTGGAATTAGATACTATTAGAAAAGTAATGGATATCAATTTTTGGGGAACTGTGGCTTGTACAAAATTTGCTTTACCTCATATATTAAAGAATAATGGCACTGTAGTTGGTGTATCCTCCATTGCTGGTTATAGAGGCCTGCCAGGTAGAAGTGGATATTCCGCTAGTAAATTTGCTGTAAATGGATTTTTAGAAGCGCTAAGAACAGAATTATTGCATAGTGGTACCAATGTACTTTGGGTATGCCCAGGTTTTACAACGTCCAATATTCGCAACGTGGCTTTGAATAAATCTGGTAAGTCTCAGGGGGAATCTCCTATGAATGAAGGAGCCATGATGAGTGCAGAAACCTGTGCGCATCATATAATAGAGGCTATTGAGAAAAGGAAAAGAACCATTGTCTTAACATTTACTGGAAAGAGAACCGTATTTCTCAATAGATTTTTCCCTTCCTTGGCAGACAAGTTGGTGAACAAATTTTTCTATAAAGACGGTGTGCTTGCAAAATAAATGAATTGCTCTAGCGTTATGACTGATGAATGCCCATTCTAACGCTGACAACTGATATTGGTCAACGCGATTATCTCGTTGGTGCCATTAAAGGACAATTCCTATCTGTAGATCCGAGTTTTCTTATTAATGATATCACGCATTATTTGTCCCAGACCAATTTCCCCCAAGCGGCTTATATCTGTTCAAATGCATTTAAGTATTATCCTCCGGGAAGCTTACACTTGGTAATTGTCAATTTTTTTGAAACAGCTCCCAAGCAATTATTGGTTGCCCAGTATCGCCAACAAGTCATTATTTGTCCCGACAATGGGATACTCACCATGATTACAGGAGAAATTCCTAAAGAGTTAATGGCCATTCCAGTGAAGGGGCAAAAAACCTTATTGGAATTAACCCAGCTCATTGCGGATAGTATTATTCCTAGCACGGGTGGTAAGCCTTTGAGTTTTAAAGGAGCCATTGCCAAACCCATTGTAGAGCGTTATCCACTAAAGCCAACCATTGGACAGGATTGGATGGAAGGTCAAATTTTATTTATTGATAGTTTTGAGAATGTGGTTATCAATATTACCAAGACTGATTTTGACCAACATGGAAAAGGAAGGAAATTCAAGATTTACTTTAGAAGAGACGAGGCATTCGACACAATATCAAGCAATTATACAGATGTGCCGGGTACTGAAAAATTGGCATGGTTCAATTCAGCAGGTTATTTAGAACTCTCTTTAAGAAATGGAAATATGGCTGGACTATTTGGATTTCAAGTATTCAATGAACAACTACAGCAGAACCGAGCCAATGTAGAAAATAAATGGTTCTACCAATCTATTAGGGTCATGTTTGAATAAGTTACAGCTTTAACAACTCTCTTTTTTCGGTTTGCGGTTTTGACAGTAATTTTGCATCCTCAAGAAGACCCACAGGCTTCTTTTATTCACTTTAAAAATAGTTTATCAGCCATGGCATATGACGTAATTGTTCTAGGAAGCGGACCGGGTGGATACCCAGCTGCTATTCGTGCATCACAATTGGGTTTTAAAGTAGCGATCATTGAGAAAGAAAGTCTTGGTGGCGTGTGTTTGAATTGGGGTTGTATTCCCACCAAAGCTTTGTTGAAAAGTGCTCAAGTTTATGACTACTTGAAACATAGCAAAGCTTATGGTATTTCTGCAGATAATATAAGCCATGATTTTGGTGGTGTTATTGGTAGAAGTAGGGGCGTAGCTGATAAAATGAGTAAGGGTGTTCAATTCTTGATGAAGAAAAACAAGATTGACGTGGTAATGGGCTATGGTAAAATCAAGGCCAAGGGTCAGATAGAAGTTACAGCAGCAGACGGCGCTAAGCAAATAGTAGAAGCCAAGCATATTATTATAGCTACAGGTGGTAGGGCTAAGCAATTGCCCAACTTGCCAGTAGATGGTAAAAAAATTGTTTCTTATCGCGAAGCAATGGTTTTGCCAACACAACCTAAAAGCATGATTGTAGTGGGAAGTGGAGCCATTGGTGTAGAATTTGCCTATTTCTATAATAGCATGGGCACAAAAGTAACCATTGTTGAATTCTTGCCTAGAATTGTGCCAGTTGAAGACGAAGACATTTCTAAGGAATTGGAAAAGCAATACAAGAAGCAGGGCATTGATATTATGACAAATGCTTCTGTTGAATCAGTAGACACAAGTGGCGCTGGTGTTAAAGCAAAAGTGAAAACCCAGTCTGGTGAGATCTTCCTAGAAGCTGATATTGTATTGAGTGCAGTAGGTGTAGTTGCCAATATTGAAAACATTGGTTTGGAAGAATTGGGTATCAAAACTGAAAAAGGAAAGATTGTAGTTGATAAATACAACCAAACTTCTGTATCTGGTATTTATGCCATTGGCGATTGTACTCCTGGTCAGGCTTTGGCACACGTTGCAAGCAAAGAAGGAGTTAATACTGCAGAGTTTATTGGTTACAATGAAAAGAAATTGCATCATTTGCCTGAAGCCATGGATTATGGCAATATCCCAGGTTGTACATATTGCACCCCTGAAATTGCTAGCGTAGGTATGACTGAAAAAGCTGCTAAAGAAGCGGGATATGAATTGAAAGTGGGTAAATTCCCGTTCATGGCTAGTGGTAAAGCAAGTGCCAGTGGAGCCACTGAAGGTTTTGTAAAAGTGATTTATGATGCCAAATATGGCGAATTCCTTGGATGTCATATGATTGGTTCTAATGTTACAGAAATCATTGCGGAAGCAGTGGTAGCTAGAAAATTAGAAACAACCGCACACGAAATTTTGAATGCTGTTCACCCTCACCCAACCATGAGTGAAGCTTTAAAAGAAGCAACAGCCATGGCTTACGGTGAAGCAATTGACATTTAAGCATACTAAATACATATTTTAAAAAGGGCTGAAATCAGCCCTTTTTTTATACCAACTAATTTGTATTTTATAAAAATAAAATGTGTTTCTGGGTTTAAACCTCTTTAAATCACTATTTTAGAGTTCAGAATATGTTGTTAATGTTAGCATATTGACTTGGAATTTGATTAATCCGCAAATTTCTTAGCCAGCTAATATTTTCTTCATGTTTTTTAATCCCTAACACCGTACCCGTAATGAATCAACTGCAAGTAGATCAACTACTTCCGCAACAGCTGTTGCATTCCCGTGTCTTTTCCGTAGTCATTACGGATCTGAGCGGTGGGTATTTGTATGTAAATCCACTCTTTCAGGAGAAATTTTCCTTTGTTACCAATCAATTATTAGGCACACATTTTAGCAATACAGTATTTGCACAAGACGTATCATTATGTAATGCTGCAGCAAAAGCCTGCATAAAATCGCCAGGAAAATCTGTAGGGATTACCGTTAGAAAAGCTACAGACGAAACCGATTATAATTGGACCCAATGGGAGCTATCCTGTGTTAGAAATGAATTGGGTACTGCCATAGCTATTATTTGTGTTGGGCACGATGTAACCAAAAAAGAACCTTATAACAGTAGTTTGGATGACCACCAACGAGTGCATGCTACACCTGCTATTGGAAATAAAATGAATGATGAACAATTCATTTCATTGGTTAATAATATTCCAGGGGTTATTTATAGGTGCTTAGGCGATGACGATTTTTCAATAGTCTTCATTAGCAATGAAATTGAGAACCTGACTGGTTTTTCAGCACCACATTTCATGAAAAATAAGAAAGATGGGTATTCTGCTTTAATTTATCCAGATGATAAACCCTTGGTAAAACAGGTTATGTTAGAAGCCATCCACAAAAAGCAGCAATATGCAATAGAGTATCGGGTGGTACACAAAGATGGTGAGCTGCGGTGGGTTTTTGAAAGAGGGCAAGGCGTTTATGATAATAACCATGTATTGTCTTATTTAGATGGTTGCATTTTTGATGTCACTGTTCAAAAACATGTAGAGCAAGCATTGGCTTACAGTCAAGATGAGGTAAAGAGATTGGCAATGGTGGCTCATAGCACTACTAATTCTGTTATGATTACTGATGCGGATGAAAATATCATTTGGGTTAATCAGGGGTTCACTAGAATCAGTGGCTATAGTTTGGATGAAATCAAGGGTAGAAAAATTGGCTTCTCCTTAGAAGGCCCGGAAGCTGATGAGGATTCTAAGAAAAGACTTCGATATGCACTTGATCATAAATTGCCTTTCAAAGACGAGTTTCAAAGTTTTGTAAAAACTGGTGAACAGGTTTGGTTAGAAGTTGATTCTCAACCACTATTTGATGAGAAAGGTAAGCACCTTGGTTTCATGACCATTGAAAATGATATTACCAGACGCAAACAGGCACAGCAACAACAAGAAGAATTATTGCAGCGTCTTACCCTTGCCACCGATTCTGCCAAAATTGGTATTTGGGAAATAGATATCAAAAACAATAACCATGTAATTTGGGATGATACCATGTTTGATATATATGGCTATTCCAAAGACGCTGATTTATCACCCTATAAAATCTGGAAAAAATTGATGCATCCAGATGATATGAATATGATGATTACAATCATTGGGGAATTGATATCAGGAAAAAAAGACTTGGATTCTGCCTTGTATAGAGTCATCACAACCAATGGCATGATTCGTTTTATTGAATCACACGCCATTGTAAAAAAAGCAGAGAATGGTAAAGTCATTCGCTTAATTGGAACCAATAGAAATGTCACGGACGATGTATTGGTGCAAGAAAAACTCAAATCTCAGAACAAAGCATTAAGAGATATTGCCTTTATTCAATCGCACGAAGTGCGCAGACCATTAGCCAATATCTTAGGCGTTATTGAAGTCTTGAACAACAACAATACTGTCAATAATAAAGATATCTTGGAGCATTTGATTCAAAGTGCCAATGAATTAGATACCCAGATTAGAAGCATTGTTCAGAAAACCAATTCCATTGATGGATTGATTGGTGGTTTCTAATGACCCTTTTTATTTAGATTTTCCAAAAACCTTTTTCAGTAAATCACTAGACCTTGCCAAAGGATCTTTTCTGATTTGTTGTTCTTCCAAAGCTATTTGGGTGAAAATACCAGTTAAAGATTTTTCAGTAACATATCCCACTAAATCTGGATTGATTTTCTTGAAAGTAAATTTATTGTATTGGGTTACAATGCTATTCCATTGTTTGGTAGCACCAGTCTTCTCTAGAGACTGCTCTATACTTGGTCTAAAAGCGGCAGTTAATGCCGTATTGGTTTTTCCTTGTAAATAAGTTGTTGCAGCTTTATCATCGCCTTTTAAAATACCAATAGCATCTTCTAAACTAATTTCTTGAATGGCTTTTACAAATAATGGTGCCGCTTGTTTGGCAGCGTCTTCAGCAGCCCGATTCATGGTTAAAATGGCATCGTCTACCTGTTTGTTAAAACCTAGACTGCGCAAGGATTTTTCTATTTTTTCTGCTTCCGGTGGCATTAATATCTTTATGGCTGCATTTCCAAAGAATCCATCGGTTTTGGTGAGTTGTTGTATAGTTTTGTCAGCACCCACTTGTAATGCTTCTTTAAGACCTTTGGCAATTTCATCTTGTTGTAATCCAGCTACGCCAGCTGTTTTATTAGAACTTAACAAACTTGAAAGCGACTGTGCTTGACTAGTCAATAAAAACAAGCTAAAAAACAGGGTTAATAAGGATCTCATAGAAAATTAAATTTGTTTATTTTTAAAAGGGTAATAAAATCCCATTCACTAAGTATGAAAAAACCGTGCCAAATCCTGATCCTGATTTTTGTTTTGATAGGTAGTTTTAGTTTCCCAGTAGCTGCTCAAAAAGATAGCAGTACTACTATTATTTTAGTTAGACATGCAGAAAAAGACACTACTGCTGCGGGTTCTACCCTAATGCAAGCAGATCCACCACTGTCTTCTATTGGAAAAAAAAGGGCTGATAAATTAGTCACGGTCTTAAAATCCTATTCCATTGAATCCATATTTTCAACAAAATATAACAGAACCCGTTCTACTGTTTTACCCATTGCTGCCAAATTAGGGGTTGAAATACAAACCTATGATCCCGGTAAACAAGCCGATTTGGCATTGCTACTCAAGAGCTGGAAAGGGAAAACCATCTTGGTTGTGGGTCATTCCAACACGGTACCCGGGTTGGTAAACCTTTTAACTGGTAATTCTAGCTATCCCAATTTGAACGATAATGAGTATGATAAAATGTATATAGTGCGTTTGGAAAATGGAAAAACCACCCATCAACAGATCAGCTATTAAAAACGCTTGCCAAGCCTTACCTTTGCGGCCTTGAAAAAGCCTATTCTTGGTTTTGCCAGAATGGATGAATGAATAGTTATGAAATACGAGAAAGAAATTAGCAGAAGGAAAACCTTTGCCATTATATCGCACCCGGATGCGGGTAAAACCACACTAACCGAAAAGTTCTTGCTATTTGGTGGTGCCATTCAAGTAGCAGGTGCTGTAAAAAGCAATAAGATTAAGAAACATGCTACCAGTGATTTCATGGAAATTGAACGTCAGCGTGGAATCTCGGTGGCTACCTCTGTTATGACTTTTGAATATCAAGGTATTTCCATTAATCTCTTAGATACGCCGGGTCACAAGGATTTTGCAGAAGATACTTACAGAACACTTACAGCTGTGGATAGTGTTATCTTGGTTATTGACTCTGTTAATGGGGTAGAAGCACAAACCAGAAGACTGATGGAAGTTTGTAGGATGCGTGACACGCCAGTAATTGTGTTTATCAATAAAATGGACCGAGACGGCAAAAACCGATTTGATTTGTTGGAAGAAATTGAAAACGAATTGAAAATTTCTTTGCATCCCATGACTTGGCCCATCAACAGTGGAAAGGAATTTAAGGGGGTGTATAATTTGCACGATAAGAACCTACGTTTGTTTACTGCAAGTACCAAGGCTGACGATGAAGACGTGATTGCAATTAGTAATTTGTCAGATAAAGAATTGGATGCAAAAGTAGGTGACCGAGATGCGGAGCAATTAAGAGAAGACGTTGAACTGATAGACGGTGTTTATGGAGAACTCAATGCCGCTGATTATCTGGATGGAAAAATTGCCCCCGTATTTTTTGGGTCGGCTGTAAATAATTTTGGGGTAAAGGAAATGTTGGATACGTTTATACGCATTGCTCCTGTACCTAAAAGTAGGGAGACATCCGTTAGAACTGTTGCCGCTGAGGAGGATAAATTCAGTGGATTTATTTTTAAAATTCACGCCAACCTTGATCCCAAACACCGTGATCGCATTGCTTTTATGCGTGTATGTAGTGGTAAGTTTGAACGCAACAAATATTTTCACCACGTGCGTTTAGACAAGGATATGCGATTCAGCAATCCTTACTCCTTCATGGCTAGGAGCAAAGACGTCATTGAAGACGCTTTTGCCGGAGACGTAGTTGGTTTGTTTGATACAGGGAACTTTAAAATTGGAGATACACTTACAGAAGGAGAAGATTTTTATTTTGTAGGCATTCCTACTTTTTCGCCAGAAATTTTTAAGGAATTGGTGAACAAAGATCCTATGAAAACCAAGCAATTAGAAAAAGGTGTGAGCCAGTTAACGGACGAGGGTGTAGCACAGTTGTTCACACAATTTGGCGGAAACAAAAAAATTATTGGTTGTGTGGGTGAACTCCAGTTTGAGGTAATCCAATATCGATTACTGCAAGAGTATGGAGCAGCTTGTGAATTTAGAACACTACCTTATTATAAAGCATGTTGGTTAACCAGTAATGACCAAAAGAAATTAGACGATTTTCTGCGATTTAAGCAACAGAATTCAGCTGAAGACAAAGATGGACATCCGGTGTACTTAGCTCAAAGTGAATGGTTCTTAAATACTGAAATCACCAATAATCCAGATATTCAATTTCATTTCTCAAGTGAGATTCATAAATAATGCTGTTTACATAAATGGAACCAAGCGCAATAATGGAATATGATTTAATGATCATTGGTGCTGGTCCCATTGGGCTTTCTTGTGCATTGGCTGCTAGGCAAGCAGGTTTATCTTATCTAGTAATTGAAAAGGGTTGCTTAGTCAATTCTATTTATCAGTATCCCGTGAATATGCAGTTCTTTTCAACTTCAGAAAGACTGGAAATTGGAGAAATACCTTTTGTGAGTAATAATGCTAAACCATTTAGAAATGAGGCATTGGAATATTATAGAAGGGTAGCCGTTTCGGCAAAACTCCATATTCATTTATTTGAGGAATTGAATCAGGTAAATCAAATTGCAGCTCATCAATTTGATATCATTACCAATAAGGCTAGCTATCGAACAAAGAATCTAATCCTTGCAACAGGGTTTTATGGGATTCCCTTTTTATTAAATGTTCCTGGAGAGGAACTTTCTAAATTGACACATTATTATCAGGATCCTCATTTTTATGCATTTCAAAAAGTAGTGATTGTAGGTGCAAATAATTCAGCAGTAGATGCCGCATTAGAAACATGGAGAAAAGGGGCAGAAGTTACTATGGTCATAAGGGACGCTGACATTGGTGAAAGGGTAAAATATTGGGCAAGACCTGATATTGTAAATAGAATCAGTGAGGGTTCAATTAAAGCCTATTTTAATTCGAAAATTAATGCCATTCGCGAACAAGAAGTGGATATAGAAACCCCAGAAGGTCCAATAACCATTGCCAATGACCGAGTGATTGCTATGACGGGTTATATGCCTGATTTGAATCTCTTAGAAAAAATGGGGATACAATTATCTGAAGACGAAGTACGTAAACCAAGTTTGGATGATCAAACACACCAAACCAATATAAAAGGTATTTATTTAGCAGGTGTTATTTGCGGAGGAATGAACACGCACCGTCTCTTTATAGAAAATTCAAGAGACCATGCGGGTAAGATTATTAATCATATCTTAAGTCAAATTGGTTAATATGGAACCCTTTGAAACGGAAAGATTGTTAGTTAGGCAATTCCAAGAAAAGGATGGGGATGATTGTTTTGCTTTTAATGGTAATGAACAGGTGGTGAAATATATTCGACCTGTTAAAACCAGAGAAGAAAGTGACGCATTCTTAATAGAAAACCTTGATTTATACCTAGAGGGATTTCCTTATGGTAGAATGCATGTTTCTGAAAAAGAAACGGGCAATTTTGTAGGTACATTCTCTTTATTGTATTTAGACGGAGAAGCCGATTATCATATTGGCTATGGTTTAATTCCAGCTGCTTGGGGTAAGGGATATGGGGCTGAATTGGTGCAGTATGGGACTGCTATCTTTTTTGCTAGAACTACTCATGCAACTCTTTTTGCTATTACAGACCCTGACAATATAGCTTCAGAAAAACTACTCTATAACTATGGTTATCAATTAGATGGAACCTATGACTCTCATGGTAAATCCTTGAACTTATTTAAAATGAATAGGGCTGATTTCTTAGAAAAATGAGGTCTTGCATCTGGCTTGGCAGCTTATTCGTAGTTTTGCCACTTTATGAAATCAAAGACATTACAAAAAGACAAGGTAAATATCATTACCCTAGGTTGCAGTAAGAACTTAGTAGATAGTGAAGTATTGAGCGGACAACTCATGGCAAATGATATTTCCGTGGTCCATGAAAATAAAAAATTAGACCATAATATAGTAGTTGTAAATACCTGTGGTTTTATTGATAAAGCCAAGGAAGAAAGTGTTAATACCATTTTGGACCAATTGGAATTGAAAAGAAGGGGTAAGCTGGACAAAGTATATGTTACTGGCTGTTTGAGTGAACGCTATAGAGCAGATCTTGAAACAGAAATGCCAGAGGTAGATGCCTGGTTTGGTACCCTTGAATTGCCCTTAATGTTAAAACAATTTGACGTTGATTATAAGGCAGAATTATTGGGTGAGCGCTTATTGAGTACCCCAAAACACTATGCTTACTTGAAAATCAGCGAAGGTTGTAATAGAACCTGTTCTTTTTGCGCCATTCCACTAATGCGCGGCAAACACGTGAGTAGAACCATTGAAGACTTAGTATCTGAAGCGGAATCATTGGTAAAAAAAGGGGTGAAAGAAATCATGCTCATTGCACAGGAGCTTACATATTATGGTTTGGATATTTATAAGCAAAGAGAATTGCCAAAACTCTTGCACGCATTGGCAGATATCAAGGGTTTGGAGTGGATTCGATTGCACTATGCTTATCCAAGTAAATTTCCTTTAGAAATTCTGGATGTAATGGCACAGCGAGACAATATTTGCAAGTATTTAGATATGCCCTTACAACACGCTAGTAACAATATGCTCAAAGCCATGAAGCGCAATATTACTAGGGAAGAGATGACAGATTTGATCCGAACCATTCGTGAAAAAGTACCAGGCATTTGTTTAAGAACAACCTTAATTGCAGGATTTCCAGGTGAAACGGAGGAAGATATTGAGGAGCTAAAGGAGTTTTTACAAGAACACCGATTTGATAGGGTGGGCATTTTTAATTATAGTCATGAGGAAAACACAAGTGCTTATGATTTGGTTGATGACGTGTCTGATGAAACCAAGCAATTGCGCGCTCAGGAAGTAATGGAAGTGCAACAAGAAATCTCCTATGAGAAAAACCAAGAAAAAATTGGACAGGTGTTCAAGGTTTTGATTGATAAAAAAGAAGCAGGCCGTTATTTGGGAAGAACTGAGTTTGATTCTGTAGAAGTAGACAATGAAGTGGTGGTGCATTCATCCAAGAAATTAACTATTGGTGAATTTGTACAGGTGAAAATTACCAAGGCTTATGACTATGATTTGGAAGGAGAAGTAGTGGAAGCCTAGTTGATTGACCTATAAGCTTTAGGTGTTGTTCCAGTAATAGACTTGAAAATTCTATTAAAATTAGACAGGTTGTTAAAACCTGTCTGATAGCCAATATTGGCAATGGGTTCATCTGATTCTAATAGGGCTTTACAAGCATTGTTGACCCTGATGCCGTTTAAAAAAGCACTATAGGTTTTTCCGGTTCTGGTTTTAAAATACTTGCAAAAAGCCGTCATAGTCATGTTTGCTTTTGATGCTACTTCTTCTAGAGGAATAGCTCTATGACTTTCTTTAAAGCTAAATTCTAAGACAAGATTTAATCTGCTTCCATCCATTGCATTGATAGCCCTTTGGCTGGTGATAGCAGACAGCGGTTTTAAGTCTTTTTTACCAGCTAGGGCTTGTATTAGTTTTACAAAGACCAGTATTTTTTCTATGCCATCTTTATTGGCAATTTCCAATAATAACTCTCGAACAGTTGCCGCTTTATTACCAGTGACTTGAAAACCTCCCTGACTTAGTTGAAAGAAAGGAAGAAAATTCACCAATTCTGGGGAGGCCCAAAAACTTGTTCCAAGGGTTGTTTTATCAAAAAAGACGGTGATGGTACTTGCTTTTTTTCTTCCTTTAAAATAAATAGGATCATTCCTAAATACATGTGGTTGGTTAGAACCAATCACATAGATATCATCAGTTTGAAACCTACCTATATAGTCGCCAGCTACCAACGTGCCCTCGCTTGCCACCACCAAGGTTACTTGAATCTCTGGGTGTTGGTGCAAGTGATTGTACAAGTGATTTATTTGCTCTACTTGTACTCTAATGGCGTCTCTGCCTGTTTTAGGAATCTGAAATGGAATTACTTTCATTGGTGTTAAATTAATCAATAATTCTAATTATTGATTAATAACTGGATAAAATAGTATTAATAGTGACTAATTCAGGTCTATGGATCAAAGCTTTACTAGCCTAGTTTTGTTATATTAAATCAACAAAAAATACAATTATGGCTATTGATTGGAAAGGGGTATTTCCCGCATTGACCACCAAGTTTACTGCTGATGACCAATTGGATCTTCCTTTGTTTGAATTGAATTTACAAGCTCAATTGGACGCAGGTGTCAACGGTATTATTTTAGGTGGAACATTGGGTGAAGCCAGTGTGTTAGAAACTGCTGAAAAAGAGACCTTGATTCGTTTTGCGGTTGAAAAAGTAGCTGGTAAAGTTCCAGTAGTATTGAATATTGCAGAAGGATCTACCAAAGAAGCATTAAAACAAGCCGCTTATGCCAAAGCTTGGGGTGCTACTGGGTTGATGATTTTGCCACCTATGCGATATAAATCTGACCATCGTGAAACGGTGACTTATTTTAAAACCATTGCAGACTCAACTGATTTGCCCATCATGATTTACAATAATCCAGTGGATTATAAAGTAGATGTGACCATTGAAATGTTTGAAGATTTAGAAGCCACCAAAAATATTCAAGCCATTAAAGAATCTACCAGAGATATCACTAATGTAACCAGATTGAAAAATCGTTTTGGAGACCGTTACAAAATTCTAGGTGGGGTTGATACCCTAGCCATGGAATGTTTGGTCATGGGTGGCGATGGTTGGGTTGCAGGCTTGGTATGTGCTTTTCCAAGAGAAACCGTAGCTATTTATCGTTTGGTGAAAGCAGGACATATTGAAGAAGCCAAAGCCATCTATCGTTGGTTTATGCCTTTATTAGAATTGGATATTCACGCCAAATTGGTACAATATATTAAATTGGCTGAAAAACAAGCTGGTATTGGATCAGAAGCGGTTCGTGCACCAAGACTAATTCTTGCTGGCGAAGAAAGGGAGCGTATCTTGTCTGTGATAGACAAAGGCATTGCCGCTAGACCTGAATTACCTGAATACCTGCATTTAAGTAACTAATATGAATCAAGAGAACCCACTAACTAGTTTGCCTGAAACGGCATTGTTGATGAAAAATGCCAAATTAGCTTTCCCAAAATTTCAAGCCGTGGCAGATACAGCCAAGGCTGATTTTTTAGAAAGTATTGCCCTTGAAATAGAAGCCCTTGGAGATGAGTTATTGCAAACAACCATGCAAGAAACCAATCTGCCATTGGCCAGATTAACTGGAGAAAGAGGTAGGACTACTATGCAATTGCGCATGTTTGCTCAAATGCTGCGCGATGGTCATTGGGTAGATGCCTCTATTGATCATGCCAATGCAGAAAAAACACCACCCAAACCAGACCTGAGAAAAATGTTGGTAGGAATTGGACCTGTGGTAGTTTTTGGAGCTAGTAATTTTCCTTACGCATATTCTACTGCTGGTGGTGATACTGCTAGTGCATTGGCTGCAGGATGTCCTGTAGTGGTAAAAGCACATCCTGCTCATTTAAAAACATCACAGCTAGTAGCTGCTGCTATTCAAAAAGCGGCTATTGCTTGCCAAATGCCTGATCATGTATTTCAACATACAGCTAGTGATTCTTTTGAAACTGGTAAGGCCTTGGTACAGGATTCAAACACAGCAGCCGTGGGTTTTACAGGTTCTTATTCTGGTGGTAGGGCTTTGTATGATTATGCAGCTGCAAGGAAAAATCCTATTCCAGTTTTTTCTGAAATGGGCAGTACCAATCCCGTATTGTTATTACCCGATTCCTTATCTAAAAACGCTGCATCCATTGCAAAGCAATATGCAGGTTCTATTAATCTTGGAGTTGGTCAATTTTGTACCAATCCAGGAATCTTATTAGGGATTGCATCAGAAGGTTTGAATGAATTCATTGAACAACTTGTTGTAGAAATGAATGGCATTGCTCCAGCCTCTATGTTACATAAAGGTATTTTAGTGGCTTATGATAACAAAGCTACCAAAGCATTGTCTCATCAAAGAGTGGAACAAAAGACACTCAATTCAAATGCAACAATAAATAATCAAGCATTACCCATCTTAGCAACTGTTTCTGGTGAAGCATTTATTCAAGATCCTTTGTTGCATGAAGAAGTTTTTGGGCCTTATGCCTTGGTTGTTCAGTGTAGCAATATGGAAGAATTATTAGCAGCTTGGCAGACCATTACAGGTCAATTGACTACCACTTTAATGGGTACAGATCAAGACTTTGCAAACTACCCTGCTTTGATTCAAATGGCTCCTTTTATAGCCGGAAGGGTACTATTTAATGGGGTGCCAACGGGTGTGGATGTATGTGCCAGTATGGTTCATGGTGGGCCATTCCCAGCATCTACTGATGGTAGATTTACCGCAGTGGGAATAAATGCCGTTAAAAGATGGGTAAGGCCAGTAAGTTTTCAAAACTGCCCAGCTCATTTATTGCCAGCAGCACTAAGGGAAGAAAATCCTTTGGGCATACTACGCATGGTAGATGGCAAGTATCAGTTCTAATTTTAAATAGCTCTTTGAAACTATACGGAAACCTTATTTGCTAGATGTTTGCTTTCTGTTGCTGTAAAAAACCAGCAAGCAAAACTGGAGATGACTAGATAACAGCCTATGATCCATGGTGCTTGTGGCAAAATAGATTTTGCCCTAAACCAGTCACCGGTTTGTATTAGGATTGTTAAACCAAAAGCGGTTTTAAGCAAATCCCAGATCCATGCTTGTTTGGATTGGTCCATTTGTTCTGTGTAACTATAGACAAAGAGAAAAATAAATGCTCCATAGTAAAAAATGCCTGGGCTCCCAATTTGGGCAATATTGCCAAACAAATAGGAGACAAGTGCTAGTAATACAAATAATTGAAACCAGATCCAAACGCTAAAAATTGTACTGTTTTTAGTATCATATTTTTCAAAATGGTAAGGGTCTTCAATTTTAAAAACAGGGTATTTTTCAGCAACATCTGCGGGACGCCAACCTGTTGGCATGATCCAGATTCGGAATTTATCTTTCCAATTACTAGCTCTCCATGCGTCTTGAATCAATAATGCCATGTGCATGAAATTGATTTTGATGGGGTTCCATGTATTAGCCGGTCTGGTAATCCCATATACAGCTGGAACATAGGGTAACTCTTCTTGAAAAGTGCCAAACCATTTGTCCCAGAAAATAAAGATTTGACCATAGTTCTTATCTAAGTATTCGGGATTAATAGCATGGTGAACTCGATGGTGTGATGGTGTTACGATGATTTTCTCTAAAATACCCATTTTGTCTATATGACGGGTATGATACCAGAACTGAGCAAATAAATGCAAAGGAGCAACAATACCAATAACAGATGCTGGAACACCCAATAATGCTGCGGGTAATAAGAAAATGGTGAATACCCTAAAAAAAGAAGAAATGCTTTGTCTTAAAGCACAGGCCAAATTGTATTCTTCACTACTATGGTGTATAATATGCGCATTCCAGAAAAAATTGTATTCATGATCTATTCTGTGCACCAAATAGCCTGTTAGATCCAATGCCATAAAGGCAATCAGATAACACCAGAATCCAGTTGTTACATGTACTAGGGCCAAATGATCTACCATCCACCCATAACTAATAATGGTAATACTCAAACCCAAAACGTCTTTGGTTACATTGGTTACCCCAGAACTGAGTGAGGCAATCATGTCCATATTTCTAACAGTATCTTGTCCCTTTCTCCAACCCCACCATTTTTCAAAAAGTACTAAAAGAAGAAAAACAGGCATAGCAATAAGCAATATCTTTCCGTATTGTTCCATAAAGCAATCATTATTTGGCGCTTAACAAATGTAATTGGTTCTAATGTAAAATCAACAATTTTCAACATGGCTCAAACACCCATCACCCTTCCATATCAACCCTATCAATCCAAACCAGGACATAATTTCTTTTGTATTGACGCGCACACCTGTGGCAATCCCGTTAGGGTAGTTGCTGCTGGAGGCCCCGCTTTAGAAGGTGCCAATATGAGCGAGAAAAGACAACATTTTTTAAAAGAATTTGACTGGATAAGAAAAGGCTTAATGTTTGAACCACGCGGTCATGACATGATGAGTGGGAGTATTTTATATCCACCCCATGATCCAGCCAATGATGTGGCAGTTTTATTTATTGAAACAAGTGGCTGTTTACCCATGTGTGGGCATGGCACTATTGGTACTATTACCATTGCCATTGAAGAGGGTTTGGTTAAACCAAAGCAGCCAGGGTTTGTACGTATGGAAACACCTGCGGGCTTGGTATTGGTTTCTTATGAAGAGCTTAATGGTAAAGTCTTGTCCGTTAAATTAACCAATGTGCCTGCCTATTTAGCAGCTAACCAAATCAAAACCCATTGTGATGGTTTGGGAGAACTCATAGTAGATGTTGCTTATGGGGGAAACTTCTATGCCATTGTAGATGTTCAAGAAAATTTCAAAGGTTTAGAACACTATACTGCTTCTCAATTAATTGGATGGGCTTCCAATTTGAGAAAGAATATTAATGCAAATTATCAGTTTGTTCATCCAGAGAATCCAACCATTAATGGGTGCTCACATATTTTATGGACAGGCTCCGTGATAGACCCTAGTTCAACAGCAAGGAATGCAGTTTTTTATGGAGATAAAGCCATTGATAGATCGCCCTGTGGCACGGGCACATCAGCCAGAATGGCCCAATGGTATACAAAGGGCTTGCTGAAAAAAGGAGATGTATTTATCCATGAAAGTATAATTGGGTCCAAATTCAATGGAAGAATTGAAGAAGAAACTACTGTAGATGGAAAACCTGCCATGCGTCCAAGTATTGAAGGATGGGCAAGGATTTATGGTTATAATCAAATTAATATAGACAGTCAAGATGATCCATATGCTTTTGGGTTTCAAGTGATTTAGTCCATTTTAAATAGGATATACGACATTTGCATTTTAAAATACAGAACATGAAAGTGGTTATTATTGGAGGGGGAGTTATTGGCTTAAGTAGTGCTTATTATCTGCAACAAAGTGGTCATCAGGTTACGGTGATTGATAAAACAGATATCAGTGATAACTGTTCTTATGGTAATGCAGGATATGTATGCCCTAGCCACTTTATTCCTCTGGCAACACCTGGCATTGTTTGGCAAGGTTTGAAATGGATGTGGAATTCTAAAAGCCCTTTTTATGTTCAACCTAGGTTGGACTTGGGGCTGATGGATTGGGGATTAAAATTCATGCGTTCTGCTACTGCGCAGCATGTTGAAACAGCTGCAGTTCCTTTAAGAGATGTGGCCATCTTAAGCAAGAAAATGTATGAAAACATGTCCCAACTGCCCCAATTCAGTTTTGCATTGGAACAGAAAGGACTATTAGAAATTTTTCAAACAGACCAAGGTGCAGAACACGCTCATCATACAGTAGCAAAAGCACATGAATTGGGTTTGTCTGATACGGAATTATTGAATTATGACCAATTACAAGCGCTGGAACCTCAAACAAAGATCATAGCCAAAGGGGCCATTCACTTTAAGTGTGATGCTCATCTTTATCCCAATAAATTGATGCAACAATTGCTGGCTCATTTACAAGATGTGGGTGTTCAAATTGTAAAACAAACTGAAGTAACAGGATTTGAACACGCTGCTGGTAAAATCACCAAAGTATTGGCTGGGTCAAAAGCATTTGACGCAGATACAGTTGTTATGGCAACTGGATCTTGGTCTAGAGAATTAGCTGCAACATTGAAAGTGAAAATTCCTTTAATGCCAGGTAGGGGTTATTCTGTAACACTGGAGGATTCACCATATAAGATTAACCATCCTGCTGTTCTATTGGAGGGTAGGGCTGCACTTACTCCTATGGATGGTAACAAGATTCGTTTTGGTGGGACCATGGAAATTACGAGTACCAAGACCCCACCTAGATTAGAAAGGGTAGAAGGGCTATTGGCTGCTGTTAAACGCTTTTATCCTGAATTTGATGTAGCAATGCCCAGTATGGACAAAATTTGGTGGGGATACCGTCCTTGCTCTGCTGATGGGCTTCCTTATTTGGGTAAAACCCGTCAATGGAAGAATTTAGTGATGGCAACTGGTCATTCTATGTTAGGATTGAGTTTGGGTGCAGGAACTGGTAAATTAGTTGATGAAATCATTAATGAGCAAAGCTTAAGCATGGATATCCGTCCTTTTAATCCAAATAGGTTTGATTGATGATCTATCTAGGGTAGAGAAATAAAACTGCCATTAATATACTTGGCCCATAGTTTGATGTAAATGAACCATTCTATATAGAAATTGTATGAATGGAGGTTTTGTTTACTGTAAATTGTATTTTTATTCCCTATGAGCAATTTTGACCATTTCAGTTTGTCTTACCATAGTACAGGATATTTTTCCAAAATTGTCTCAGATTATCTTTCAGGAGCTGAAACCCTTAGACCATTTTATCAACACCTTCCTAATTTGGAAGGCATTAAAGATTCAATTGCAGCAAGAAAGCAATTTGCCACTCCTAGGTCATTATTAGTAGAACAATTAAATGAACAATACAAAGGGTTAGAATTGTCAGCTAAAACCCAAAAGAATATCAAGGCATTATTAGCTGAAAATACCTTTACTATTACCACGGCCCATCAACCCAATATTTTTACTGGGCCATTATATTTTATTTATAAGATCTTACATACCGTCAAATTGGCGGAATTTTTATCTGCTGAAATGCCTGAGAACAATTTTGTTCCAGTCTATTATATGGGAAGTGAAGACGCCGATTTAGATGAAATTGGATCACTTAATGTTGGTGGTGCCGCTTTAAAATGGAATACCAAACAAACGGGTGCCATTGGAAGAATGAAAGTGGATAAGCCTTTTTTGCAATTGATCCATGCTATTGAAGGACAGATTGGGGTTTTAGAACATGGATTGGAATTGATTACCCTTTTTAAAAAATGCTATCTAGAGGGGCGCCAAATTCAAATGGCCACTTTAGATTTGGTTAACCAATTGTTTGCTGATTTTGGAGTGGTGGTATTAATTCCAGACAATCCTAATTTAAAATCGGCCTATGAATCAGTTATTGAAAAAGAATTACTGGAAGGATTTTCACAGCAATCAGTTGCTCTTACTACAAAAGCATTAGAAGCACATTATAAAGTACAGGCTGCAGGAAGAGAGATTAATCTCTTTTATTTAATGGATGATAAAAGAGAACGAATAGAATTGCTGGGCGATGTTTATGAAGTGAAATCCCTTGGTCTCCAATTTACGCAAACACAGATCCTGTCTGAATTAAAAGACCATCCTGAAAGATTTAGTGCCAACGTCATATTAAGAGGTGGTTTTCAAGAAACAGTGCTACCCAATATTGCTTTTATAGGCGGTGGAGGAGAGCTGGCTTATTGGTTAGAATTAAAAGCTGTTTTTGAAAAAGTTGGTATTCCATATCCTGTTTTGATTTTAAGAAACTCCTTCCTGCAAATATCTGAAGCTCATTTCCAACAAATGAAACGCTTAGACATTAGTGCAGAAGCCCTGTTTCAAGATGGATTTAATTTGTTGAATCAACACGTTAAAAAACAAACCCAACATCAGTTAGAAATAGGTGCTGAAATGGAAGCCATTAGTTTGGTATATGACCAGCTTAAAACAGTTGTTGCTAAAGTAGATACTACCTTAGAAGCCCATGTTGCTGCTTTGCAAACCAAGTCTGCCAAGCGTTTGAAAGAATTAGAGAAAAAAATACTAAGAGCAGAGCGATTGCAACATGATACAGCTGCAAGGCAAATCAATGGTTTGAAAACGGCCTTATTTCCTGGTAATTCGCTGCAAGAGCGGGTTTTGAATATGTCCACATTTTATGGAGCATTTGGAAAATCCTGGATGCAAATGATTTATGGTGCATCACCTGCACTTACTATGAAATTTACCATAATAATAATAAAGGGTTAATCCTTTTTGTCAAATTCATTTGGCCAATCCTGTTGCAGATTTTTAATTTTTGCTTCTACTTCTGAAAGCATAGAAGCTTTGTAAGCAATGATGGTATCACCAATTTTTTGGTCAAATGCTCCCAAAATTTCAGCTGCCAAAATTCCTGCATTTTTTGCAGCATTTAAAGCTACTGTAGCCACAGGAACACCATTGGGCATTTGTAAAATAGACAAGATAGAGTCCCAACCATCAATAGAATTGGAAGATTTTATGGGTACCCCAATCACGGGCAAACTAGTTATAGCAGCAATCATACCTGGTAAATGAGCGGCCCCACCAGCACCAGCAATAATCATTTTCAAACCCCTGTCTTTAGCTGTTTGTGCATATTCAACCATGCGTATGGGTGTGCGATGTGCTGAAACAACAGTTAATTCAAATGGGATAGAAAACTGGGCCAAAATATTGGCAGCGTCTTGCATGATTTTTAAATCACTGTCGCTACCCATAACTATTCCAACCAATGCTGTGTTTTTTTCCATTGTTCTTGCTTGTTGCTGCAAGATACAAAAAATGTAATTGTCCTTATTTAGTGAATGGCAGTAACATTCACCAGTTCAATATTGATTAAATGAATTTCAATATGTTTTAAATGAGCCTTATTGTGAAATGCACTGATCATTTCAAGGATGTCATAGTCTATAAAATGGGTATTGCTACCATCAATGGTTAAAATAGAATATTCAGGAATTTGATCCAAGGCATTTCGCAGTTTTACTTTGTTTAGAAAAGTAACATTACTGTTCAAGCTAATATGGTATACATCGGTAATATGTTTTCGGGTTTTGACAATCCTATATTCAGTTTTGAAATTATTTTGAATAATGAAGTATATTGAAATTAACAGTCCAATGATTACACCAATGAGCAAATCAGTAGCCAATATCACCAATATTGTTATCATGAATGGGGCAAATTGTTTCCACCCCAAACTCCACATATTGCGGAATAGTTTGGGCCTTGTTAAATTATAACCCGTAATTAATAAAATGGCAGACAATGCTGCGTAGGGAATGAGGTTCAGTAAAAATGGAATCAGCATTACACTGAGTAATAATAATAAGCCATGTGTAAATGCAGATAATTTGGTTCTTCCACCAGCATCTATATTGGCTGCACCTCTTACAATGACCGCCGTCATAGGAATGGCACCAAGTAAACCACAACAGATATTTCCAATACCTTGGGCTATAAGTTCTCTATTTACAGGGGTGATTCTATTTCTTAGGTCTAATTTATCAATGGCTTCAACACATAGTAGTGTTTCAAGTGAAGCTAAAATGCCAATGGTTAATCCGTTTTTCCATATTTCTGTTGACTGAAACAATTTACTAAAATCGGGAAATACAATTCCTGATAAGAGGTTGGATGAAATGTTTACCAGTTGCGTTGATTTTAAGCGGTGTTCCATGGCAAATTGTGCAAATGCCCAATTGACCAATACGCCAATTACTACAACAATTAAGGCAGGAGGTAGCGAAACTTTTTTCTTAATCTTTGGAAGCTGAAAAACAATTAAGAGCACCAAAGAAATGACACTAATGATAACTGCACCAGCCGTAACATTCAATTTGAATTGCGCAAGGTTGCCTAGGAATTGAGTACTAGAAAATAGATGAAGAAATCCACTGGTCCAAAAATCGGGTTTGTCATAACCTAATGCAATAGGAATTTGCTTAGAAACCAGAATAATGCCAATGGCTGCAAGCATTCCCTTAATCACGGCTGATGGAAAAAAACTAGCAATGGTACCAAGTTTCAATAAACCCAACAATAATTGAAAAGCACCTGCAATTAAAACGGATAAAAGGAAAACCCGATAGTCTCCTGCAGAAACTATAGTTGCTGCAACCAAGGTGGTTAATCCAGCTGCAGGTCCAGAAACTCCTAGTTCTGAGCCACTTATAAATGAAACAATCAGACCACCAATGATTCCACTGAGTAATCCAGCATACAATGGAGCCCCTGAGGCCAATGCAATACCCAAGCAAAGGGGTAAGGCCACAAAAAATACAGAAAGTCCAGCAGCCAAATCGTGCTTGAGCCAAACCATTCTATAATATTTCAGCTTTCTATTCAATTTCCGGTTTTTACAAATTTACCGGTTATATGAAAGGGAAAAAATGACAAATGGTTGTTTGGAAAATATAACTTCATTTGCTTTTTAAAGGAGTTGTTTTAGCATTGCCATCTCTAATTGCATTATAATGTGGTGACATGATTTCTACTCCAGCTTCATTAAAAGCTTCTTGAATTTGTAAGTGTAGATTTGAATAAGTTATAGCTTGTTGATTAGGTAAAAATGTATAAGCATTGATTTGATAGCTTACAAAAAAGTCATCCAAGCTAGTTTGTAAAACAAAGGGTAATGGTGTCTGACTGATCCCATCCGTGGATAAGGCAGCCTTAATGAGTAATTTATGTACTGTTTCCCATGCTGCATCATATCCAATAGTTACAGTAGTATACAAAATCAAAGCATTTCCTTCTCTAACCTCTGCACTGAAATTGGTTGTGTGGCTACCCATGACATTAGAGTTTGGAATAGATATAATTTCATTTTTAATTGTCCTAATTCTAGTTACCAAAAGTGACTTTTCAATTACATCTCCGGTTGTTTCTCCAATTTTAACTCTGTCTCCAATTTTAAAAGCACGTGTATAGGTTAAAACCAAACCTGAAACAATATTACTTAATGAACCTGTTGAGCCAAATGTGAATAAAAGTCCAATAAATACCGAAACCCCTTTAAATACGGGACTTTCTGACCCAGGTAAGTAAGGGAAAATTACAATGATTAAAAAAGCAAATAGTAAAATGCTAATTATTTGATAGGTAGGTTTTGCCCAATCTTTGTAAAATCCCTCTATTTTTAATACGCCGTTTTCAATCTCTTTGCTTAGAAAGTGGAATCCTTTTCTTATATAAACAATAATGATGACTAGCACTATAATTGTAAATAGATTGGGTAAATAATCCCAAATAGAAATTAAAATTTTCCCCATGGGGTTTGTAACAAAACTTAATAGCTTTTCAGCAATATCTTTTGTCCAAGGCAAAATACTAAATGCTAAGGGTAGGGTTAAGTAAATCGAAAACAAGATAAATGCCCATTTTACCAAATTATTTAAACGTAGTAATAATAAAGCTTCTTGGTTGCTATTTAATAATGTATATGATTTGATTTTAATGCCATTGATTCCTTTTTCCAAATGCTGGATAATCCATTTTCTGCTATACTGAAAAAGGGTTTTTATTAGAAAAATCAGAACGCCCATTAAAATAAAAACCAATATAATAAGGCCTATTCTTTTTAACTTATTTTGTAAACTATACAACGAAACATAATCGGTTACTGCTTTTTGAATTAAATTCTTATTTTTTTTGGCCAGTTGAATCACTTGCATATTATCCCATAAGGCATCTTCTGCAACTATGCTCATCACCAGTTTCTTACCATAAAAAAGGTCAGTAACCGTGACACTTTGTTCTAATCTAAAACTGTCTTTGTTATACTTGATGCCCTCTGCAATTGATTGGATTCTTTTTGTGATGGCGGTTGCTCTCTCACTAGCTGACAACTCTCCAAGTCTATGAAAAATTAGAAAAAGTGTGTCTTTAAATGGAGCTACAGGGTACCCTTTGGCGCTTTTGCGCAAACTATCTAGCGTTTTCATCTGAATAGCCTGCTTAAGGCTATCGTCCATCCTAATTTTTAATAATTGACTATTTAAAGCGTTTTTTTTACTGATTTCGTTTTGTTTAAGCAAAGAAATTTCCTGTTCAAGTTCATTTTTTCTCAACGAGTCTTTAAATCTTTCAAGAGCAAGGTCTAATAAATGTTGTGATGAATTATTCAACTTATTTTGAACAATACTATCCTTATTGGTAATGATGGCATTTTGAATTTGACCAAAAACACCCAATTGGGTAGTCATCAATAATAGCCAGAACAAAAAAACTTTTTTCATTAAATAGGTTTTGGAATTACATTATCCAATATTAAATATAACAAATAGCCATTCAAAAAAAAGCCCGAACTAAAAAGTTCAGGCTTCCTTTATAAAAGATATACTCTTGAGTTCTAAGCAGATTCTAATTCTACCAATTTCTCAAATGCTTTTTCGTATTCGGCATTTTGGTTATTGAAGTCTGTCTGTACTTTTTTATAATCGGCTTCTAATTGAACAAATTTGGTTCTATCTGCATAGTTGGCAGGATCGCCCATGGCAGCTTCAATTCTTAGTTTCTCCGCTTTAGCCTTGTTTAAATTGGATTCAATTTGTTGCAATAATTTCTGTTGTTTCTGTACCTCTTTTTGTAAATCTTTATTGATAGGTCCAACTGGTTGCTGCTTTTTTGGTTCTGGTTTGGGTTCTGGTTTTTCAATTTTTGCTTCATTACGGGCATTTTCCTGTTCCTTCTTAGCCATGCGCTCATTCCATTCAACCCATTCTTGATAACTACCCTTAAATTCCTTAATTTGATTATCTACAATCTCCCAAATCTTATTGGCGGTTTTAGAAATAAAATAACGATCGTGACTTACCAATATGATGCTTCCTTCGTATTTGTTCAATGCATCTGCCAACAGTTCAACAGAATGCATGTCTAAGTGGTTGGTAGGCTCATCCAATATTAAAAAATTGGCTTTGCTGACAATTGTTTTAGCCAATGCCACACGCGCTTTTTCACCTCCACTCAGTACCCTGATTTTTTTATCAATATCGTCACCGCCAAATAAAAAAGCACCCATTAAACTTCTTAGTTCTACATCGGACTTTTTACTACCACAGGACTGCATTTCTTCCAAAATGGTATTGGTCATGGTTAAGGCTTCTAGCTGGTGCTGTGCATAAAAGCTTTCTTCTACATTGTGTCCCCAAACCCTTTCTCCAGTAAAGGATTCTGTACCAGCTACCATTCGTAAAACGGTAGATTTGCCCTTACCATTGGCTCCAATCAAAGCAATCTTATCACCGCGGTCAATCTCGGCATTGGTATGGTCTACAATATTGATTCTGCCAAAATTCTTACTTACTTCTTTGAGTGTTACCAAAGTTTTACCTGGTACTTTGTCTAATTGAAAATTAATTCTCAAATCGGGTCTTTCCAATTGAACATCTTCTATTTTTTCAATCTTATCCAGTCTTTTCTGCACACTCTGGGCTTGAGCAGCTTTACTAGCTTTGGCTTTAAAGCGTTCAATAAAACGTTCTTGTTGGCGAATATAATCTTGTTGGTTTTCAAAAGCTTTTTGTTGCATGTCTATACGGATCATTTTCTCCTGCTCATAGAACTCATAGTCTCCGGTATAAATATGCAATTGTTGTTGGTAAACTTCTACAATCTTATTCACCATTCTATTTAAGAAGAATTTATCGTGGCTCACAATTACCACACTGCCTTTATAGTGCAATAAGTATTTTTCTAACCACTCAATAGAAGGAAGATCCAAGTGGTTGGTAGGTTCATCCATTAACAATACATCCGGTTGTTGCAAAATCATTTTTGCCAACAAGACACGCATTCTCCATCCCCCGCTAAATTCTTTGTATGGTCTAACCAAATCATCATTACTGAATCCCAAACCATGTAATACTTCTTCTGCTTTGTGGTGAATATTGTATCCATCTAATACATCTAATTCATGTAGGGCATCGGTATACTTAATTAGTAAGTCTTCATTTTCTGAATCTTTTTCCAATTCTTGACCGAGGGTTTCAATTTCTTTTTCTAACTGACGTACCCTTTCAAAAGCACTTAACGCTACTTCTGTAATATTATCATTGGTATCAAAACTTAATAGGTCTTGGTGGAGGTAACCAATACTGGTATCCTTTCCCTTTTCTACTGTGCCTTTTGAAGGAGTATATTCTCCCACCAATACTTTTAAAATGGTGGACTTTCCAGTACCATTATATCCTATTAGACCAATTCTATCTCCGGGCTGAATATGCCAAGTGGCGTCTTCAACTATAACCCTTGCACCAAATTCAAACGTAACATTTTGCAGACCTATCAACATCTCTTAACAGTTATTTAAGGGCGCAAAGGTAATCCCAATCTGCTGCCAATACAATTTGGATTAATTTTACTTAGTAATTTCTAACTGTTTTTTTGAAAATTCCAATCAAATCACATGAAAATCTACCTTTTGTGCCTGTTTGTTCTATGTATTTGGGCTTGTCAACAACCTTCAGATAAAGTTCTGGCAGAAGGTAATAGTCAAGTAAGAAACACGTCTATAAAGGCTCATTCCCCCGCATTTGATCAGTCTTTTGAAAAATTACTAACAGCCTATTTGCAATTAAAAGACCAATTGGTAGCTGAAAAGGATAGTGGGATTGCCCAATCAACTAGGTCCCTTGTCTTGGCAAGTGATAGTTTAAAACTCAGTGAATTACAGGCTGATTCCAATCTAGTACAAACTGCATTCAGCTATTCCGATGGCATTTCTTCAGAAGCACAAGGCTTATTAGGAGAAAATAATCTATTATCAAAAAGAAGGTCATTTCAAATGATCAGTGATCAATTGTATGACCTAATTAGAACTATTCAATACCAACAAAAGCCATTATATCGTTTTTATTGTAATAAAGCTTTTGAAGACCAGGGGGCTTATTGGATTAGTGATCAGACCATTGTAAACAACCCTTATCAGCCCACATTAAAACCTATTTGTGGTGAAATCAAGGATAGTATTGCAGTTGCAAGCAATTAATTGGACCTTATTACAACTTTGCCTTCACTCATTTGTTAGAAAAACATGGCTCGGATTCTTTTATTACTATTTATTTGTTCTTATAGCATCTCAAGTTTAGCTCAAGATAAATTCACTTTAAACGGATATATCCGTGATAGTGTTTCTGGGGAATCTTTGATTGGAGCCAATTTGTCCATTAGGTCAGAAGGTAAGGGGGTAATTAGTAACCAATATGGTTTTTATAGTATCACGCTAAAAAATGGGAGCTATCAATTGGCAGCTTCTTTTGTGGGTTATCAACCTAAAGTTTGGACTATTAACTTATCAGAAAATAAGTCATTTAATATTCTATTGGTTCCAAATACCAATGCTATTAATAATGTAACAGTAGTTTCCAGAAGAAGAGACAATCAGGTAAAAACAGCCCAAATGGGCAAAATTGAATTAAATATTAACACAGCAAAAGCCATCCCAGCTTTTATGGGAGAAGTAGATATTTTAAAAACTTTGCAATTAATGCCAGGTGTTAGAAATGCAGGCGAGGGAAATGCTGGTTTCTACGTGAGAGGAGGAGGGGCTGATCAAAATCTGATTCTTTTAGACGATGCAGTGGTGTATAATACTGGTCACTTATTTGGCTTTTTTTCTATTTTTAATAGTGACGCCATTAAAAATGTTAGCTTAATCAAAGGGGGAATGCCCGCCCAATACGGAGGAAGATTGTCTTCCGTAGTAGATGTAGCCATGAAAGAAGGGAATTCCAATAAAACCCAAGTAGATCTTGGGATTGGGTTAATTGCTTCGCGATTTTCTATTCAAGGACCCATTAAGAAAAATAAGGCATCCTACATGATTTCTGCTAGAAGAACCTATGCCGATGCAATTGCAAAGCCCTTGATCAAAAAGACCAGTGACTATTATGGATCTGGTTACTTTTTCTATGATTTGAATGCCAAAGTAAATTATGAGATTTCGGAAAAAGACCATATCTATTTGAGTGGTTATTTTGGAAGGGATAAGTTTAATTTCAACAATGCCAAAAGGTCTTTTAAAACAGAAATACCTTGGGGAAATTCTACTGCAACCCTAAGGTGGAACCATGTTTTCAATAAGAAATTATTTTCAAATACTACTTTGGTATACAATGATTATCAGTTTGCATTGAATGGCAAACAAAATGATTTTAATATCAATCTATCTTCTGGTATTAGAGACCTAAATGCCAAAACAGATT
>CALRXZ020000029.1:0-32528 GCA_943372255.1 Chitinophaga pinensis | reverse complement strand
GGGCCTAAATGTGTTTTTAAAGGTTCAATTACATTTGTCCAATGTAATTTGGTCATTGACAGACTCATTTTATCTGCTTCCAAAACCTTCCCTAATAAATCATCAGGAATTGGATGAGGCGGTCTACCAGTTGAAGCATGTGCTAATCTATAAACAACCCATTTCCCAATTGGTGAAGACCAGTTTAGATTTCCATTCGCATCCATTCTTGATGAAATATCAAGTACTTCATTTAATTTAATAGAAGATTTATTGGCAGGAATTGCTAATACCGCAATATCCTTAAACCAAGAAACAGTTCTTCCTGTTTTTCCCCATCCTTCATCAGCAACAATAATTGGGTTGGGTAGTTTTTGGGATATATTGGCATTCCCTTCAATGATGGTTTCACTCCATACCAACTGCTGCATGCTTTGTGGTTCATCAATCCATGGTCCACCAGTAGTAGAATAGCCAACGGTATTATGCAAACCCAAATCAAGACCCAATCGTTTTGCTTCAGAAGCAGCGTGCTTGATGGCTTCCCAATATTTGGGGCTTCTATAAGTTTGATCAGGCCAAGGATTATTCAAAGTAGGTAAGTGACTTTCTACAACTGAGGAAGAAATATTGAAAATGGTAGCACCACCTATACCTGAAGCCTTCATAGCTTCTAAGTCTTTTGTAATACCTTGTTTTGAGAAATTGGATCCCAACCAATGCCACCAAACATATGGTCTATTGACAATGGGGGGATGTAAAAAATCGGTCTCTAATGAAGTTGTTAATCCAGAATTGATTAAATGCTTTTCTTTTTGAGAGTACCCGTTCAAAAAGGTTAAAAAAAGAAAAACAACATTCAATAAAAAATATCTTTTCTTCATTTGATTGAAAATTAAAAATGAACAGTATTGTAATGCTTCTATTTTATTATAAATTTTGATTCTAAGAAAGTCACTATCTAATAAAATCTAGTACCTGCCAATTTTGATTTTTAATGAGTTGTTTTCCTTTCTTTATTCCAAATGGATGAACCAAATTAGTATTGTGCTTCACTACTTCTATTGTAGGTTTGATAGATTTTTCAGTTGATAACAAAATGGAATCTCCCTTTTTTAAATGAACTAATATTTCACCGTTACCCAAATACTTAATAGCATTGGTTGTGGAAGCGCCAATTGGCTTTAACTGACTAGCATAAATTGATTTAAGAATAAAATCTTCCCCTGTTACACTTTTTACTTTTATCCATTCAAGCTGCTTATTTTTCATGGAAGCACTCACAAAAAAGCCTCCTTCGGCCCTTAAATCAGAAAAACTTGCATCTTTCCACTCAACTGGCAAGGCAGGAAATACTTGAATCTTACCTCCCCAACTTTGCAATAGCATTTCTAGCACCGATGCAGCCCCACTTAAAGGCGTTTCAATTACTGGATTTTTTCCATCGCTCTCTGTATAAAATGTATTGGCATGAAATTGACTGATACCAGTACTACCGGTTAAAAACTGTTGTAGATTTTTATTGGCATCATCACCCCTACCAAGTGCCGCGTACAAGGATGCAGCACCAGTATAAGAATAACCTGCCAATGATTTACCTGACTCAATTTTGTGCCAGTGATCTACAGATTTATCTACTAAAACACTATCTGCTTTAATATCCGGTTTCAATTGAAATAATGGATATAATGCTAATAAGTGAGAATAATGTCTGTGCGACATATCAACGGATTGATGACTTCCTATCATTAATCCATTTTTATCAATTGGATAAGGTATTAATTTCTCCAATACTTGTTTCCATTGATGAATATTTTTTTTTATTCCTGATTTTTCACAAGTCTGAATCATGGTGTTCAATAACCATCGGAGATTCGCAAGATTGTAATTAGAATTGGTATATTTTTCAAACCCTCTATACTCGGGTGATTCCATAGGTAGAAGCTGAATATTTCCCAAAGAATCATTCACCATCATTTTCTGATAACAAGCATAAATTTGAATTGCCTTTGGCAACCATTTTTCTTTGATTGCTTGCCAATTTCCAGCATAAGCATATTGTTTCCAATAGTTGTTCATAGTCCAACAGAGATCACCGAGCTTGGGACCACAAAATCTATTTAAGAGCACATCAAAATTATCATCAACAATGCTGATCATATTTTCTCCTAACGCTAGATGATTGCTACTGTAAACTGGAAAATAGGTCAATTGAATATTTAAGTTCCACCACATTCCAGGCCATTGACTTGTTTTATAATAAGGTCCAAATAAATCTACGGCAGGTCCGTCGGGTCTAGAGCAAGTTGCTATTTTGTATAACTGAATCCAATAGAATGCTTCAACCCTTGCATCGGGTATACTCAAAAAAGATTTTTGATAAAACTGGTGCCACCAATTTTGATGAACTTTTTTAATATTGCTAAGTGATTCTTTTTTAGCATTAACAATTGCTTCCATTGCAACTTTTTCAGATTTATTTGCAATAGGCACTTCATTAGCAATACTTAGATAGAGAGTACTTTGTTGCTCTTTACTGGAAACCAATTCAGTCCAAACAGTTGCATAATCCCCACCCGCTAATAATGACTGTTTAACAATTTGGAATTTGTTCTGACTATATGATTGAGGAGAAGGATTTGTGATATATGATTTAGAATCACTGTTATTGGGAAAAACCAATGCCCTTGGTGAAGAGGGATTTCCGGGTAAAAAACGCCATTGATATGCTGCTTTTGATGTTCCATTTTTTTCAGTAGAAACAACTTCAATTATTTCAACATTTTGATGATAGGGAACAAAAGCTTTAACTTCAATGGTACCTGCTGTTGTAATGAATTTTCCTTTTATTTCAGCATTCCAAATATCCTGTTCCATAGTACCAGACAAGATTTTCCCAAAAGGCTTAAGCAACATCGCGCCCACTTCTAGTCTACAGAAATCATACAAAACACTTGTTCCTAGTACTCCAAAAGATGTTTTTTTGTCCGGAGCTTTTCTATGGTCTGTAACATCCGTTCTTCCAAAATGAAAAACAATACTACTATCTAATTGAGAAACATAAACCATCATTCCAATTTGACCATTACCGGTAAATGCTCCTTCATTCCATTGCAAAGGCATTTCCTCCCAAACTAAATTATGCTGTTGAATAAAAGAAGGCCAATTAACATTCCTACTTGGATATACACTTTGAGCTATTACAAAAGCATATCCTATAATGGAAAGCAAAAAAATAAACAGTCTTTTTTTCATACTATTTATTTTTTTGTTTTGCATCTATTGAAATTATATAAGCTATCATATATTCTTAATACAGTTTAGTTGGATTGCCTATTCAGATCTGAAAAGCATGAATTCTCCAATAGAAGGGGCTTCTTTTTGGTTTTCTAACAACAACCTGAATTTCTGTGCTTTGATTGCAACAAAACGCTCGGTACTTCCTGTTCCCTCGGTAGTAAGTGAACTGATAGTTTTCCAATCTTTACCATCCCAATACTGGAGTTCATGTGATTGTTTAATTCCTGACCAAGGATGCCATGGCTCAACCAAAGACAATGCATTGATAGAATAAGCGGCTCCCAAATCAATTTCAAGACTAGCTTTTGCTACTCCTTTCTTTGCCTGCCATTTAGATGTTGGACTACCATCATTCAAATTTTTGGTTGTAGATAAACTATCTGTACTACTTGCAATAATAGTTCTTCCAGTTGCTGGCAATGGCAACACCTTTGGTTCTCCTTCAAATTCAATGGCAATCACTGAACTCATTTTATCTGGAGCATAAGACGGTATTTGCAACTGATTACTAGATTTAGAAGCAACTATTTTCAAATTTTTAGTTTGATCAGCTAGAAGATAAGCTCTCTTAATCTTATTGCCCAATGGAACATCTAAAAGCCCATTCGTTGGCCAATCAAAAACATGTAAGTAAATAACTTGACCTTTTCTAGTTGCCCTACCCCATGATAAAAAAGGGAATGGGCTAGCACTTGTACCATAGATTGATTCACCGTTTAATTGAAGCCATTCGCCAATTTCTAATAGATTCTGTTGACAAACAACTGGAATTACACCATATGCATTTGGTCCAACATTCAATAAAAAGTTACCCCCTTTGCTTACAATGTCTACCAATTTTTGTGTAAGCTCTTTGGTAGTCTTCCATCTATCATCCCATGCATTATAACCCCAATGGCCATTCATGGTCATACAAACTTCCCAATTCCTTCCAGGGAATCCAGTTGCAGGGATAAACTGTTCAGGGGTTTCTAAATCTCCACCCATACCAGCTCCAAGCCTATTATTAGTAATTAATTGTGGGTATTGCTTTGCTACTTCAGCTAATTTGAGAGTCATTGACTTAGTCATATTGGTTGGTGTATCCCACCATAAAATGGCTACGTCGCCATAATTTGATAAGATTTCCTTTACCTGAGGCAATGCAATTTCATCAATGTATTTTTCCATGCTACCCACATGTGAACTATCCCAATCTTTATTTCCTGAAACCGCACCTCCTGGATGATACCAGTCTTGGGCTTGAGAATAATAAAACCCTAGTTTCATACCATACTTTCTGCAAGCATCTGCGAGCTCTTTTAAAACATCTCTTTTAAAGGGAGTTGCATCAACAATATTATAAACGCTAGCCTTAGAACCAAACATGGCAAATCCATCATGGTGCTTACTGGTAATGACCATATATTTCTGACCGGCAGCTTTTGCCAACTTTACCCATTCTTCTGCATTAAACTGTGTTGGATTAAATTCCTTTGCTAATGCCGAATAAGTAGTTCTGGGAATCTTAGCAGAATGCATGATCCATTCTCCATAATTGGTATTAGCTCCCCATTTACCGGCAGGAACTGAATAAATGCCCCAATGTATAAACATGCCAAATTTGGCATCTCTCCACCATTGCATCTTTGGATCATTCAATTTAGAAGCTGCATTTCCTTCACCATTTTGACTAAAAGAAGCAATTACTATTAAAAATCCAAAAAATGTAAGTGTATATTTTTTCATAAATAAACTTTAAAATATCCTCCTATTATAAATACGCAAATGTTGAATTGAACCTGCAAAATTTTTAAGAATCCCGTTTTCTTTATCAGAATTACCAACTTGCATTACCACATCGCCAACGGCTTCAAAATCTTTTCCAACAGTACCAACACGTCCTGCTGCGGTTGCGTCTTTTGTTGAATGCTTAATCCCATTTTGTTGCTTAACCAACTTACCTGCTTTATAAATAAAAGCCGTTCCATTTTCGTAAACAGAGGTTAGATGTACCATTTTACCTTGTTCATATATATTATCTACTTCCACATCTGTGTGACTTTCAATACTACCAATCCTAAAAATAAGCCCTCCATCTTTTTTCAGCTGAATTGACCAACCGGAATTACCTGTTTTAGGAATTCTTGCAATTGGTGTCATATTGGCTAGTTCAGATGCCTGAATATCCATATCAATGGTGATGGTATCTCCATAACCAACATTCCTATCAAAAAAGTAAAATTTTTGATCTCCAATAAACCGAATGGGTTCTGATTCTGCCAATTGCCAAATGGGCGCATTAAGATTAGCAAAAGGCTTTGCTCTAATTATTTCATTGTCTTTATCCAGCGGTTTCATAAAAAGCACATCATCTACTTCCATCCATTGGTCTGCAGCTCCTTCTGATGCAATACTGATGGTTATCTGATGATTGGTAACTTTAATTGGAGGAAGTTGAACCCTAGTCCATTTATCTGATGCAGGTACTTTCATTATCAAATCTTTCCCTCCAAAATCAGATGCCTTAATATAAGCAGATGTTTGCCCACCGGAACTTCGAACCATGGCAGAAAGTTGATACTCCCCATTCATGATAAACTCTAATTGCTGTTTTATACCCGCATTGAATGGAGCAGGTGCTCCTATGCGTAATTTGTAATTTTCTAAATAGGCATCCCCTTCTACTACCTGAACGGCTCCATTAGTTCCTTCATTATTCCAACAAAGCGGTTTTTGTGAATTGTATTTGTTTTGATTAAATTCAAAATTGCCATTAGGAAGAATGGTGATTCCTGGATAGTCTTTTGCATAGTATCTGAAATACTTAAAAACAGACTCAGCGGGTTGTAGCGTACTATCTACTTTACCTACTCCATTTAATGCGGTTAACCAGACAGCTTGGTGCGCGTTTAGCTGATCCCATTCTGCTTTTGCTACAACTTTGCCATTATCATAGAAAATGACACCGTCTGGAGTAAACTCATAGGCATCTAAAAACCACCCATCTTTGTCAAACTTGAAAGGAACTTGTGCTCTATGTGGCCAAGGCCTTCTATCTATTCCTTTAAATGGTAAATCAAAATAGAGGTTATTAGTTGCAACCCAGGTTTTGGAATCAATTTCGTAGGAATCAATTTCAAATATATTATTGTTGGGATTTTTCCCTCCTCTTTGCCAAAATGATGTATGAACCCCATGACCCTCCATGAATGGCTTTGACAAACACTCATAATATCCATAACCAAAATTGTGATTGCTAATAACCCCACCGCCAGTATTCTCCCATTTTCCATCAATCTTTTCGTGATTTAGTACTACATGTAATGCTCCATCTTTCACAAAAACATTTTCTTTCCTGTTCAATCCATCCATATAACCATACCCCGTTCTTCTATCAATTCTATAACGCCAATCTTGCTCATTTAAACGATTATCCATAAAACTTTCATCAAATAACAAAGTGTAACCTTTATTTGCAGGAGGTTGTGCAAGTACTATCTGGAAAATAAAAACCAGAAAAATGCTAATTAGAACAAACCTCATAGCTATTGACTTTTATGATTGATTATTTGATATACCCTTTTTGCAGATTTTTCGCCAATATCGTCAAGTCCCAGTTGATTGTAATGAACAAAATCTCGCATCCATCCTCTTTCGAAAAACAGATTGGTTTCTGTATACACAATAAAAACATTGTTTAATTCCTTTGAAACTGTTTCTTGCATTAATCTTACAGAATCATTTCCATCCTGTTCACGACCGGACTGGTATCCCGTTTGAACAATGAAAAAAGGGGTTGTTTTACCAAACTTTACTCTAAAGGCATTAATGACCCAGATTAAAGCAGCTTTATATTCCATTGCCGTTAGTTTTCCCGCATGAATGCCATTAGCATCACGCTCACCTTGCATCCAAATAATTCCTGATAGATTAACATTAATAGCCGATTTTGCTTTGGAAGTTTTCTCTATGGCCGCCCAGATTAATTTCCCACTACTATCCCAAGTACCATAATTGTCTAATTCTGCTTTGACACTGCAAGAACTTCCACCTCTTGCAGCATGTACAACAATCACGTCTTCCTGTTGCAATAAAGAAAAGGTTTTAGTGAAAGACGGAAGTATGGTTCCTCTTCCTCTTACAGATTCAAGGCTTTTCCAATTCTGTCCTGCAGGATCCCTTAGTGGCCTAATTTGATTTAATGTAACATCATATTCAAATGACCTATTAGTTAGATGCTGATTACTCAAAGCGCTATCGCCAAGCCCACCAGCATTACTTTGCCCTGCTAACAAAAACAACTTTTGAGCATGCAAAGGATTATGCATTAATAAAAGCAACCCTAAAAAAGAAAATGGCAAAAACCAGATTTGGAGATAATGCTTTCTCATTAGTAAGTGAGTGATTTTTTATTGAAATGGTGTTTAACTTTTTGACAATTTTTGTATCCCTCCAAATTTCAATATCAACCAACCTATTGGATGTAAAAAAGCCATCACAAAAAACCACCAACCATATCCATGACCTTGAACTGCATTTAGTATGGGATTAAGTAAAACATGTAACCCATTATCTAAGAATCCGGATGCTTTTGTAGATACTCCTGATACCATTGAAGCCACAATCGTATTCATCATGATACCCCCAATGGTACTACCCGCTGCAACAATACTAAATACAGTTCCTAGTGAATGCTTTGGAACTACATCTAATACTAAAGAAGTAATATTAATTAACCATGCTAGTGATGCCATAACTGCACAAACTGTAATAGTCATGGCTAAATTCAACCCTGTTACTTGACTAATCAAAGGGGAGAGTGGCATGATCAGAGCACAACCCAACATAATTGACAACCTGCTTTTTACAGGTGCTACTCCTTTTTTCACAAGCCTACCGGATAGCCAACCTCCCAATAAACTACCAACACCTGCTGCAGCATAAATAACCCAAGTAATTTTTAATTGCTCTTGAGAAAGATGCCGATCACTACTTAAATATTTTGGAAACCAAAATTGATAAAAATACCATACTGGGTCAGTAACCAAGCGTCCTATAAGTAATAACCAAGTACCTTTAAATAATAATACCTGTTTCCACGACCATGTATTTTTTTTATCTGCATCTGATGCTTCTTCAGCAAGATCGTCACTAATTAACTGAAGTTCCGAATCAGTTATTAACTTAGATTTTTGTGGTAGTCTGTAAAAACTTAGCCATGGAATTAGCCAAACCAAACCAACTAAACCAGTAATTATAAAAGCCAATCGCCATCCAGTTCCCTGCCCAAGCCACCCAACTAAAACAGGTAAAGTAGCAGCATAATCATATGTTGCAAGTGGGATTACAATATATGGAGCAATGGTTGCCCCAATAGTAGCTCCCATAGTGTAAAGGCCTATGGCAAAAGCCCTTTCTTTTTTGGGGAACCATTCAGAAACGGCTTTTGAGGCAGCAGGCCAAATACCCGCTTCTCCTAAACCTAATGCAAACCTATAAGCACTTAAAGAGGTAATACTATTTGCCGCTGCAGTAAAAGCATTTGCAATAGACCACCAGGCTACAAAAACAAACATTCCTTTTCTAGTTCCAATTTTATCTGCAATGCGTCCACTCAATAAATAGGCAATGGTATATGCAACAAGGAAAATATTTACAATATTAGCATAGTCCTGTTCGCTCATATTCAAATCCTTTTGAATAGTTGGAGCTAATGCGGACAAGGTTTGCCTGTCTACGTAATTAAGAACGGCCGCAACAAAAAGCAACCCCACAATCCACCATCTCATTCCTTTTATTTTCATTGCATTGTTTTGTCCTTTTAATAAAAAATAATCTGCATGAAAAAATCAATTTTCATAACACCTTACACCGAATAACGATGCTGGGACTGCTTTGGAAGGATGCTTTAATTTAATGATTAATCTGTTAGTAATAATTGAGCTAGTAAATTGAATCTTTTTGTTGGTTTGGTAATTTTCCGTTTCGTGATGAACTAATTTGCCGTTATCATCAAAAATTTCGAATTCCCTAACACAAAAAGGCATATCTCTTTCTGGGTGACCCATTAGTACAGATTCCATGGGATGATCAAAATCTGTATCAAAAGACAGTTGTATTGTTTTGATTTTTTGAGGCTGATCCCATTTTAAACTTAATGTAGGTGCTAGATCACTATAGTCAGATACCCATGCATTTGGCTTGTTAGTAGGTCTTTCAATACCATTTAACAAATTCTCAGCTTTAAAGCAATTGATATTATCCAATATTTTAAATGCAATATTCTGACCATCAGGCCTTCTTTTAGGACACCAAAATTCAAAAGAATCTACTCCAATATCACTAGGTGCAGTTTGTTTACCAAAATTTGAAACAGCAGGGTTTACATGATTGAAAAGTGATAAAACACCTGTGATTCTTTGATCAGAAAAATGCAATGCAACTTTAGGATTTTTCAAGAAAACTAAGTAAGCATAACATTCTTCAGAAATAGAAGCATCAAAATCAACTGATATACAGTTTCTTCCTGGTTGTATAGAAATTGTTTTATTAGCGATAATTATTTCGGGAGTATAATTTATAGCGTTTGAGCTTAATCTTAACTCAATTTGCAATTCAGTGGTTCCCTCACCTGTAGCATGTACTATAAAAGAAGGCACTTTCCCTGGTTTAAGGGGAATCATTTGTGCAACAGAAGATTCTAACGGTTTCACAAGACCAGATTCAGAAAGTTCTGATAATATAAGTGTACTACTTACTTCTAACTGCGCTTCTTTTGCTAAGTCTAATTGATCTACTCTTTGTACTCCAGGAATGTAATGACCTTGTTTAAGGAGAAGTTGTTGTAATTCTACAATTTTTCCAGCATTTAATAACGCTCTTGGATTACATTGATTGTCTAAACACAATGAAGCAGCTGTACCAACTGCTTGACCAATTGATCCAGAAGTAGCCATTACCCTAGTAGATGCAAAGGCAACATGTGAAGCACTAATAATTCTACCGGCAAAAAATAAGTTACTTATATTTTTGCTATACAAACACCTATAGGGAATCTGATAAATACCCTTACTATGCCATTGATTGCATCCAGGTTTTTCACTAAAAACCCCATCAGCAGGATGAAGATCTATGCTCCATCCACCATAAGAGACTGCGTCTTCATGTATTCTTTGCTCAACTATATCTTGTTGAATCAACATATAATCCCCTTCAAATCTTCGGCTTTCTCTTTTACCAGGAATAGCTCCTACCCATTCTAGTGTTAGATTTTCTGCTTCAGGAAAATCACCTGAATTCTTTATATGATTCCAAACACCATAAACTACTTTCCACAATTCCCATTTAATTTGTTCTGTATCATAAACTGTATCTAATCTACCACCAAATTCAATCCACCATAATCTACATCCAAAATCTTTTGCGTTAAATGATTTGAAACGGGGAATTTTAGTAATGTCTTTTAATGCAAATGAAGGAGGGATGTATTTAACAGGTTTCCCCATGTCTTTAGAATAGAAATACATACTATGTCCCAATAATTCCCCGTATGAAGCTGTAGGTGCAAACAACTCTCCAAATTCAGAGGTAGACTCCGCACCCATTCTAAAAGCAGCTCCTGATAAAAAACCAAGAATTCCATCTCCAGAAGCGTCTATAAAACATGGCGCATATAAACAATACTCAGTTTGATTTTGACTACAAAAACCAACTATAGATTCAATAATCTCAGCATCTTTTTTATTCAAATCATAAATAGCAGTATTTAACAAAAGTTGAATATTAATTTCATTAACAACTTTCTCTAACAAAATTGAATCAAAAATCACAGGATTTCCTTCTGGATTACGATGCATATTTTCTACCAATATTTCATCCATAATCCCTCCTTCTCTTGACCATCGATTATTATTACCCATATGGGAAGTAGCTCCTAAAATCCACAATCTAACTTCACTAGAAGCATTACCTCCTAAAACAGGTCTATCCTGAACCAACGTCACTTTTTTACCCAATCTTGCTGCAGCAATTGCTGCGCAGATTCCTGAAATCCCTCCGCCCACGACTACAAGTTCTGAAAAAATAGTAACGTTATTTAATAATCTATTTTCGGTTCCTTGACTTAAAATCATTTTTCAATCTTTCAATAATAAGAAAATTCAAGACCTACAAAAAAGTGCTAAGAGCTTAATTTCATATAAAAAATTTGAATATGCAACAATTTGCAATAAAACAATCTGATTTGAAATTGATTATTCATGGCAAATGCACAATCTTTTCTGCAAATAGGATAGATGATTAAAAAATGTCAATAATCTATATATTTACAATCGGGTCTGAATATACTATGTGTATTAGAAATAATCAGTTAGACAAAAATTCAAAAACAATATTCATCTATCGAAATCATTTGCGGAAACGTTTTCGATAGATAGACAATTTTTTTAAAAATGCCTAGAGTAAGTTGTCCAAAATGTAACAAAGTTGAAACAATACAGAAATCTGGAATTGTTAGGAATAAACAACGATTTTATTGCAAGGATTGCAACTATAATTTCACCATCCATCATGAAAGCAATAAACAAAAATCTAAAACAAAAATTAGCAATTCACTTCAGACTTCTTTACAAGATATAGCCAAGGCAATTGGTATTTCTGTTTCTACCGTTTCTAGAGCCCTTCACAATCATCCTGACATAAGCGCTAAGACCAAAACAGCTGTTCAAAAATTAGCAAATGAGTTATCCTATCAACCAAACGCGTTGGCTCAAAGTTTGGTTACAAAGTCAACACATACTTTAGGAGTGATTATTCCAAATCTGGAAACCACTTTCTTCTCTTCCATGTTAAGCGGAATACAACACGTTGCAGCTAAGGCTGGATATAGAGTAGTTATTTGCCAATCCGATGAATCACATAGAACCGAAGTTGCAAATGTACAGGCATTGATGAATAATATGATTGACGGTCTCCTCTTATGTCATACTTTGAAAACTGACACCTATGATCATATTAAAATACAAATGAAAAGGGGAATACCCATTGTTCAGTTCTACAGGGTAAACAATGAAGTGGCCACTTCAAGGGTCTTTTGTGAAGATGAAAAAGGGGCTGAATTAATTACGCAGCACTTAATAGACAAAGGCTGTAAAAGGATTGCCCTATTACTTGGACCAAAGGAGATTAATATTTCACAGAAAAGAAAAAAGGGGTATTTGAAAATCCTTGCTAAAAATAAAATGGTTGAAGACCCTGAACTGATTGCTCATGTAGATTTTAGTCAAGTTGAGGTAGTTAAAGCTGTAGATAAATGGCTAGCGCTATCCAAACCTATTGATGCAATATTTTCAATATCAGACAAAAGCGCCGTTCAAGTCATCCAATATTTAAAGAAAAAGAAAATATCAGTACCTAATACTATTTCAGTAGCAGGATTTGGAAATGAATATACAGGAGAAATTATAGAACCTCAACTTACCACATTTGATGTGAAAACGGTCAATATTGGAGAGGAGGCCGCGAAAATTTTACTAGACAAAATCATTAATCAAGATACCAGTGTAAAAGATATTACTGTAAAAGGCAAATTAATTGTCAGAAGTTCCTCTATGAAAAAATAGAACACTAAAATTAAAGACTATACCCTCAAATACCCCATTGCCGCTGCTACAATAGCAGGAATATCCTGTTGTAGCATACATTTAAAATGCCCCTTGGGGCAGGTCTTGGTGCCATAATTAGAACAGGGCTGGCAAGACAGGTTGGGGACCAAGAAATTTTGATACGGTGCTTTGCCGGCTATGGTAAATCCTGCAGGATAATAAGGCTCCACATCTAGTAAGGGAGAAGTTCCACCCCAAATGGCCAATACCGGTTTTAAAAAAGCACAGGCAATATATTGAAGACCTGTGTCGTGTGAAATCACCAATTTAGATTTGCGCACCAGGTCTGAGGATTCGTGTAATTTAAATTTACCACAGGCATTGTAAATGCGAATGGGATCTACTGATGCAATGGCATCTCCCTCTGCCGCGTCTTCTTTACCACCCACTAGAATAATGGGATAATCCAAATGCAAACAGAGTGCTTGTAATTTGGCGATGGTTAGTTTTTTGGTAGCATAAGAAGCGCCAATCACAATAGCCACATAACCCGCTAGATGTGCCGCAGGCAATTCCGTCATGCAAACTTCTTGGTCAGTTGGAATAAAATAGTCTAGGCCCTTACCATCATTCACCACACCAAGGGAAGCCAATGCATCTACGGATCTATCCGAAATATGCCTACCCGTCATGCGATTCATCCCCATCTTGGTAAGTAAGAACTTACCTATTCTTTCTTTGTCAAAACGCAAGACAGGAACTTTTAAAGCAAGGGCAATTCTTCGGGTTCTAAAATTGTCATGCAGGTCAATGATGTAATCAAATTGTTCCGTCTTCAGTGAAGCTACCAATGAAGCAAAATCATCACTCAAATAATGAAAGCGGTCAATATAGGGATTGCCCTCTGTAACTGCTTTAAAAGAAGCTTTAGACAAAAAATGAACTTCAGCATCCGGCACTTGTTGCTTCAAACAGCGAATGGCTGGGGTTGCCAGCACAATATCACCAATAGAAGAAAAGCGGATGACCAAAAATTTCATGCAGCAAAGTTAAGCATCTTAGGGCAGCATCTCTTCTGGCTCCAAATAGTTGAGGTCTTTGTGAAAAGTTTCTTCTGTAAAATAGTACGCTATCATAGTAATTGACATCACCAACACACCGGTAACAATACCACTTTTGACAATATCCCAACCCCAAGATTTTTGAAATAGGTCTAAGAACAATAGGTTAATCAATGGTAGAATTCCACGCACCATATTGGGAATGGTAGTAGCAGCTGTGCCACGAAGATTGGTACCAAATTGTTCTGCACCCATGGTCACAAAAATAGCCCAGAAACCAGTGGAGAAGCCAAGTGCACCACAAACAGCATACATGCGCTCGGTTGAATTATTCCAAGAACTAAAAAAGACAAATAGGAAGATAATGGTTAAGCTGTAGAAAATGAGCAGGGCTTTTTTTCTGCTTTTAAAATACTGGCTAATCAAACCAATTAAAATATCGCCAACGGCAATACCCACATAGGCAAACATGATGGACTTTCCAGAATCAATTGCTGTACTACTAAACATGGCTTTTCCAAAACGATCACTTTGATTGACCAAGATTCCAATCACATACCAAGTGGGTAGTCCAATTAAAATAGCCAACACATATTTCTTAAATCGCTTGGCGTTATTGATGAACATAAAAATATTTCCTTTGGAAACCTGCTGGCCTTCTGCTTGTTTGAACATTCCACTCTCTGCTACACTTACCCGCATAAGTAACAATCCAACACCTAATCCGCCACCAATTTTATAACATAAGCGCCAGTCTTCTGTAAGTTGATAAGTAAAGTAGGCAAAGACTGCGCCAAACAAACCAATGCCCGCAACCAGTGAAGTTCCAACACCTCTTTTATTCTTTGGTAAGATCTCACTCACCAAGGTAATACCTGCACCCAATTCACCCGCTAACCCAATGCCAGCAATAAATCTACATGCCGCATATTGATCAACAGTTACTACAAATCCAGTAACAATATTGGCAATAGAATATAAAATTATGGACCCAAACAACACACTCAATCTACCACGTTTATCAGCTAAGATTCCCCAAAAAATGCCCCCCAATAACAAACCAAACATTTGCCAATTGATGACCTTGGTACTGTCAATGAGCATGGTAGCATCGGTAGCACCAACACCCATCATACTAGGTTTCTTAACAATAGTAAACAGCAATAAATCATAGATGTCTACAAAATAGCCCAGCGCTGCAACAATCACAGGTAGTGATAAAATGCCGAATTTCTTTTCAGTCATGGGAATAATTAGGGGGTTATGAGGTTTGTTTATTCTTCAATAAAATTAAGGTCTTTACCGTAAGTTTCCTTGGTATGCCAAGCTGCATAATACGCCATTCCTAGAATAAAAACACCCGTAATAGCTGCACCTGCCAAATAATTGCTAGTAAGACTGGTCATGCCTTTGTGCATTAAAATAATCAAAGGCAATATGCCCCTTACAACATTAGGAATAGAAATAGCAGTAGTTGCTCTTAAATTGGTACCAAATTGTTCTGCAGACATGGTAATATATAAAACAGAAAATCCAGATCCAAATCCTAGTCCACCACATAACCAATACATACTATTGATAGACCCCCATCCAAACAATTGGGAAAAATATATCACTAAAAACACGGTAAGAATAGACATAAAGATCAATAGTGCCTTACGTCTACTTTTTAGATAGTTGCTCAATAATCCAGCACAGGTATCGCCCAAGGCGATGGCCATATATTGATATAGTATTGACTTAGCAGGATTCACACCTTCAATGCCAAACTCGTGTCCAAACTTGTCTGAAAAAGTTATGAGAATTCCAATCACGTACCAAACGGGTAAACCAATGACTACTCCCTTTAAGTATCTATAAAATCTTTCGCGCTTTGTAAACAACATGAGAAAATTACCACGCTCAACCGAACTGTTTTTCACTTCTCCAAACATGCCACTCTCCGAAATTTTTACGCGCATGACCAACAAACAAAGCCCCATGGCGCCGCCAATATAATAGCAAATGCGCCAGTCTTTAAAATGATCATAAACAAAGAATGCCGTGATGGCCCCAAACACACCAACAGTGGCAATAATAGTAGCTCCAACACCCCGTTTTTCTTTTGACAGCATTTCATTCACGAGGGTAATACTTGCCCCCAATTCACCGGCCAATCCTAGGCCAGCAATAAAACGCATCCAAGTATATTGTTCCACGGTTTGCACTATGCCGTTGGCGATATTGGCCAGAGAGTATAACAGTATGGACCCAAATAAAACACTTAATCTACCTTTCTTATCTCCCATAATGCCCCAGGCAATTCCTCCTACCAAGAGCCCAATCATTTGAACACTAATGATGAGCTCACCCTTACTTAAGACTTGATCAGGAGTTAAACCCAAAGATTCCAAACTGGGTTTTCTAACTATACTAAAAAGGAGTAAATCATAGACGTCAACAAAAAATCCCAAAGCCCCAACAATCACGGGCAAGGACAATACAGCAATTTGTTTTCCAGATCCTTGTTGCATGCTGTATTAGGCTGTTTTCTTTTTGTTGAAAAGCAATTTGAAAATCACGGGGGCCGTGGTTACAAATACAATGCCTAGTACAATCACTTCTAAATGTTGTTTTAGGTCAAACCCAAATTGAGAAAGAATCCAAATTTGTAAAAAATGGCCGCCAACCAACATGCTAAAAACCCAACCAATTGATCCAATTACATTAAACAACATGAATTTCTTTTTATCCATTTGAACTATCCCAGCCACAATAGGCGCAAATGTTCTGATAATAGGAATAAAGCGCGCTATAATAATGGCTCCACCACCATGTTTTTCATAGAATTCATGGGCCTGTTCTAGATAATGCTTTTTAAATAATAAATTTTCTTTCCATCCATACATGGCGGGCCCCACTTTTTTACCAAACCAATAGCCTGTTGCATTCCCTGCAATACCAGCCGAAGCAATCAAGACCATGAGCACCATTAGGTCTAAAAATTCATTCCCAGTAGGAATAAACTCATTGGCCAAATTGGTGCTATAAATACCTGCTACAAACAAGAGACTATCGCCTGGCAAAAAGAATCCGGCAAATAATCCCGTTTCGGCAAAGACTACAAATAGGATTAACCAAAGACCTCCATGTTCAATATAGAACTGGGGTTGCAATAACTGACTCCAATGAAAAGCGGTGGACAAAAATATTTCTAACATAGAATTTCTTAAGTGGTTTCAACTGGATTTTCCAAAGCGTTCTCCCATTTGCTTACAACAGTTGTTGCAAGGGCATTACCTAAAACATTGGTAGCCGTTCTAAACATGTCGCAAAAATGATCGATAGGTAAAATTAAGGCAATCCCTTCAGGAGGAATATTAAACATGGCGCAGGTAGCCGTTACTACAACCAAACTAGCTCTAGGCACACCTGCAATTCCTTTGCTGGTTAACATTAACACAATCAGCATGGTAAATTGTGTTCCATAATCTAAATGAATATTATAAGCTTGCGCAATAGCGATGCTGGCAAATGTCATATACATCATACTACCATCAAGGTTAAAGGAATAACCTAATGGAAGAATAAAAGCTACAATCTTATCCTTGCATCCAAACTTCTCCAACTCTTCTGTGAGTTTTGGAAAAACCGCTTCACTACTTGTAGTACTAAAAGCTATGATTAAAGGAGGAAAAATGGCTTTTAATAATTGGGGCAAGCGTTTACCTAATATAATAAACCCTACCGTTAACAGGATGATCCAAAGAATGGCAATACCAGAAACAAAGTATAATAAGTATTTACCATAGAAAACAAAGACTTCTAATCCCTTGGTAGCAATGACTGCAGAAATAGCACCAAATACACCCAATGGTGCAAAATTCATCACATAGCCCACCATTTTCAAAATTACATGCGCAACGGCGTCTAATCCCTTAACAACAATTTTTGCTTTTTCACCCAACGCAGCAGTAGCTATTCCAAAGAAAATACTAAAGATGACCAATTGCAATATTTCATTATTGGCCATGGCTTCAAAGACTGATTTGGGGAACACGTGTTCTACAAATTTAATCAGGCTAAATTCTTGGGTTTTACCAACTAGGTCTTTGGCGCCATTTACATCGGCATTGCTCAAATCTATTCCAACACCGGGTTGAAGCAAGTTTACCAATAACATTCCAAGTAAAAGAGAGGCAAAAGAAGCGGATACAAACCAAAGTAGGGCTTTTCCTCCTACCCTGCCAACGGATTGCAGGTCTCCTAGTTTGGCAATCCCCACCACAAGGGTAGAAAATACCAGTGGGGCTATAATCATTTGCACCAGTCTCAAAAAGATGGTGGTCAGTAGTTTGATATTCTTAGAGAAAGATGCAATAAACTCAGGCCCAGCCTTAAGGTGAATCAAATAACCCAGGATGATCCCTCCAATCATGGATATAATAATATATAATGTAAGCCTGTTAGATTTCTGCATGGTCTAGGTCATTAGCTGTGCAATATAAGATATCTGGTTAAAACCGGGTGGTAGCCATTTGCTCATTTATAAAAGTTTTTGAAGGGGAAAGCCTAAATTGATTATTTTGCCAGTTATTACTATTTATTTAGAGAAACCAACCAACCTATTTATGAGTTTATTCAGAAAAAAATCGCTTTCCGCCATGCTGGCCAGTGCAGAGGAATCCACTGACGGCCTGAAAAGGACACTTGGTGCAGGTAACTTAATTGCGCTGGGTATTGGTGCCATTATTGGTGCTGGTTTGTTTGTGAGAACAGCTGCCGCCGCAGGACAATCTGCCGGACCTGCAGTAACTATCTCCTTCATCATTGCAGCCATTGGTTGTGCATTTGCTGGTCTATGTTATGCAGAGTTTGCAGCTATGATCCCTATTGCAGGTAGTGCTTATGCCTACTCTTATGTAACATTGGGAGAACTAGTTGCATGGATTATTGGATGGGCCTTGATCATGGAATACGCGCTGGGTGCAGCTACCGTATCTATTGCATGGAGCGAATACTTGAATAAATTATTTGGGATGCAGATACCTTATGAATGGTGTCACTCCCCCTTTGAAAGCTTTACAGATACTGCCGGTGTTTTACACCAAGGTATGATCAATGCTCCTGCCTTGATTATCTTGTTGTTGATCACTTTGTTGTTGATTAAAGGAACACAAGAATCTGCCGTAGTAAATGCCATTATCGTGTTTATTAAAGTAGGTATTGTGATGATCTTTATTGCAGTAGGTTGGCAGTTTATCAAACCTGAAAACCACACGCCTTATTTGATTCCAGAAGGAACTGCCCCTGTTTTAGACAGTGCTGGTAAAGTGATTGCCGATTACTCTCCATTCAACAAACATGGTTGGGGTGGTGTATTGGGTGGTGCTGCCGTGGTATTCTTTGCCTTTATTGGTTTTGACGCCGTATCTACAGCAGCTCAGGAAGCAAAAAATCCTAAGCGCGACATGCCAATTGGTATCCTAGGATCATTGGTAGTTTGTACCGTTTTATACATTCTTTTTGGACACGTATTAACTGGTGTTGCTAACTGGAAAGATTTTGTGGATCCTGAAAAAGGCCGTGAAGCTTCTGTTGCTTATGCCATTAGCACTTATATGACTGGATACGGTTGGTTAGCCAAAGCAGTAACTGTTGCCATCTTGGCCGGTTTCTCTTCCGTAATCTTGGTCATGTTAATGGGTCAAAGCCGTATTTTCTACTCTATGAGTAATGATGGTTTGATTCCAAAAGCATTTGGAGAATTGCATCCTAAATTCAAAACACCTTACAAAGCCAATATTATCTTATTTGTATTTGTAGGATTGTTTGCGGCATTTGTTCCAGGACATGTTGCTGGTGACCTTACCTCTTTTGGTACCCTATTTGCCTTTGTACTAGTAAGTATTGGGGTTTGGGTATTGAGGGTTAAATCTCCAGAATTAGAGCGTCCATTCAAAACCCCATTGGTACCAATTGTATCTTCTTTGGGTGTGATTGTTTGTACTTCTATGATCTTAGTATTGGATTCCACAACACTGAAAGTTGCATTTGGCTGGATGGCCCTTGGTTTGATTGTTTATTTCCTTTACAGTAAAAAGAGAAGTAAGCTTCAAAATCCAAGTGATATTATTCCAAAAGCATCTGATTTTGAGAAACACTAATTAGAAGCATCTTTTATAAAAAACGCCTGTCAGCTTTAAAACTGACAGGCGTTTTTCTTTACACTTGGCGCTTAAGTTTCAATATGCTAATTTTGCCATCCTAATTAACCAAAGCCAAAAGCAATTTATGGGTAGGATATTTGAAGTAAGAAAAGCAACCATGTTTGCCCGTTGGGACAGAATGGCCAAGCAATTCACCAGAATTGGTAAGGAAATTGTGATTGCAGTAAAAGCAGGTGGACCCGATGTTGCCACCAATCCAGCCCTGCGTAGGTGTTTTCAGAATGCCAAGAGTGTTGGTATGCCAAAAGACCGTGTGGAAGCCGCTATTAAACGCGCCATGGGTAAGGACACCAGCAACTATGAAGAAATTCTCTATGAAGGATATGCCCCACACGGAGTGGCTTTGCTAGTAGAAACCGCTACCGATAACCACGTAAGAACGGTTGCCAACGTCAAGAGCCATTTCAACAAAGGAAACGGTGCATTGGGTAATAGTGGTGCTGTTAGTTTCCAATTCAAAAAAATGGGGGTTTTCAAATTGAAACCAGAGGGATTGGATATGGATGAACTTGAATTGGAATTGATTGATCATGGTTTGGATGAATTGGGAGAAAGTGCCGATGACGATGGTAATCCCATCTTGGTCCTTAGATGTGCTTTTGTAGACTTTGGTAACTTACAAAAAGCCATGGAAGACAAAAACATGAGCCCGCTTAGCGCAGAATTAGAATGGATCCCAACTACTACCGTTCCTGTAACCGATGAACAAGCTGAAGAGGTAAGTAAACTTATTGATCGCTTGGAACAAGATGAAGACGTGAACAAGGTCTTCCACAATATGGGTTAAACTTATCACTAGTAATATTGTTAACTTTAAAGCCGTCCCGAACACTCGAGACGGCTTTTTTAATGGAAAATCTAGAACACCCAGTCATATTATTTGATGGCGTTTGCAATCTCTGTAACGCAGCCGTGCAATTTGTGATTGCTAGGGATCCAAAACAGCATTTTAGATTTGCCTCACTTCAAAGTAGTTATGGACAAGCCATTGCGCAAAAAGCGGGTTTGTCAACTACAGATTTGTCTAGCTTTATTTTATATGAAAATGGGGAAGTATATACCCGTTCTACAGGAGCCCTAAAAACAACAAAGGGACTATCCGGTGGATGGCCCCTTTTGTATGCGTTTATCATTGTCCCTAAATTTATCAGAGACGCTGTGTATGATTTCATTGCTAAAAATCGCTATCGCTGGTTTGGCAAAAAGGAATCTTGTTGGGTTCCTACTCCAGACTTGAAAGCACTTTTTTTAGACTAGTACAATAACAGTTCTTATTCGTTGCACATTTCTCTAATCACTTCAATTATTTCTTCTGCATTGGGTTTGCTAAAATAGTCGCCATCGCTACCATAGCCTGGCCTATTAGCCTTTCCAGTAATGGTTCTTGGATTCACGTCTAACCATTTGTAACCACCCTGTTTTTCCATGACCATATTATACATATAGGCCGATGCTCCACCTGGAACGTCTTCATCTATAAATACAATTCTATTGGTTTTCTTGAGTGATTCTACAATGGAATGATTCAAATCAAAAGGCAATAAGGTTTGAACGTCTACTATTTCACAACTAATGCCTTCTTTTTCTAAACGCTGCGCGGCTTCTTCAATAATGCGAAGTACTGAACCATAAGAAACAATGGTGATATCTGTTCCAGTTCTAATTACTTCTGGCTCTCCCAAAGGAATGGTGTATTCCATTAAGTTAGCAGGCATTTTTTCTTTAAGCCTATAGCCATTCAAACATTCAATTACAATGGCTGGATCATTGGCCTGCAACAAAGTGTTGTACATACCAACAGCTTGCACCATATTTCTGGGCACGCATACATACAATCCGCGCAATGCATTAATCACTAAGCCCAAGGGCGATCCGCTATGCCAAATACCTTCCAGCCTATGACCCCTTGTTCTAATAATCAATGGAACACTTTGCATACCCCTTGTGCGGAAATGCGTAGTGGCAACATCATCACTTAAAGGCTGTAACCCATACAATAAATAGTCTAGGTATTGGATCTCTGCAATAGGTCTTAAACCTCGCAAAGCCAAACCAATGGCTTGTCCTACTATGGTTAATTCTCTGATTCCTGTATCCATGATCCTATCTGGACCATGTTTGTCTTGTAATCCTGCAAAGCCTTGGTTCACGTCTCCAATATGACCTACGTCTTCTCCAAAAGCAAATACTTTTGGATTGGCTGTAAATAGCGCATCAAAATATTTATTTAATACATCAAAGCCATTTACCATGGGTGCATCAAAAGAAACCAAGGGTTTTACTTGTTCAACTTTTAGTGCAGACTTAGGCGTCTCATTATAGAGATGACTTGTATGCAAATATTCATTTTGCTGAATCAATGCTTTATTATAAGCCTTGAGTTCTGGAGCAGAAGGAGAATTAGGAGCCAATTCTAGGGCCAGCGCTATGGCGCGATGTACATCACGCATCAATGGCTCCCGATTGGCCATTAATTCTGCTACAATCTGCTGAATGGCATTATAGACTTCCATGTCATTGATCATCATGGATTGAATCTTCTCTGCAGCTTCAGAAACCTTGTCTTTGATGGGTTGCAAATATTTGTTCCAAGCCAGACCTTTTTGCTCTCGCACATGTTCTTTTGCCTCAGCTTCAATAGCGCTTAATTCATCTTGGCTTCCCAAATTATTTTCTATAACCCATTCGCGCATTTTCTTGATACAATCCCACTCACGCTCCCATTCCAATCTCTCTTGACTCTTGTATCTTTCATGGCTTCCACTGGTAGAATGTCCCTGTGGTTGAGTTACTTCTTCTACGTGAAATAACACGGGCACATGGGTTTCACGAACACGTTGCAAAGCTTCTTCAAACACTTCACACATACCCGCATAATCCCAAGCTTTTACCTTATAGATTCTAATACCATTGGTATCTTCTAATTTCTCAAGACCTTTTAACGCGTCTGAGATAGAGCCCTTGGTGGTTTGATAGTTTTTGGGAACAGAAATTCCATAACCATCGTCCCAGACAAATACAGCTAAGGGTACTTGTAAAACACCGGCAGCATTAATGGTTTCCCAGAAATGCCCTTCAGTAGTACTTGCATCTCCAATGGTGCAAAAACAAATTTCATTCCCATTATGACTTAAGGCGTCTAGCTTACGAAGCTCTCTATTATTTCTAAAAATTTTAGAAGCAAAAGCCAGACCCAAAGCCCTTGGCATTTGCCCAGCCGTAGGTGCTATATCCGAAGAGATATTTTTCCTATTGGCTAGATCCATCCAATTCCCATTATCGTCTACAAATCGCGTTGCAAAATGCGAACTCATTTGACGTCCATAGCTAAAAGGATCGTTATGGGGATCAGCATATAATTGAGAGAAATATTGTTCTACACTGGCTAGTCCTGAAGCAAACATAAATGTCTGATCTCGGTAGTAGCCGCTCCTAAAATCGCCCTGGCGAAAAAACTTTGCCATGGCAACTTGCGCCACTTCCTTACCATCTCCAAAAATGCCAAACTTGGCTTTGCCTGTTAAAACTTCTCGTCTTCCCAACAAAGAGGTTTCTCTGCTGATGACAGCAAAACGATAATCTTCCAACACTGCTTTCCTAAAACCTTCAAAAGAAAGCATATCGCTGGTTTGTTCCAAAGAAGTGGTTAGTTCCATACTACAAAAATAACGTTAGAAGCTGAATAGACTAACAGAAATTAGTTTTCAAAAAGCCCTTATTTCTCAACAGTTTATCCCATAAAATCATTTAAGCGCTCATATTTAGTGTTAAAGTACTGAAAATGGCAAAAAAAATGGCTAGTCTTGGTTTCAAAAAAAATAGAATTGGTACCTTTAGACCTAAATTTCCCTATATGAAAAAGATATTTGTATTGGCTCTGTCTTTCCTGGTAGCAGGATCTGCTTTTAGCCAGTCTGCCGCTACAGCTCCTCAACCCAAAGAAATAGGTTCTGTTATTGAATTCAAGAATGATGCATATAATTTTGGCAAAATTGCCTATGGCAAACCAGTAGAATATATTGTTGAATTTAAAAACATCAGTAAAGACACTTTGTCTATTTTACAAGCTCAGGCTGGTTGCGGTTGCACTACCCCCAGTTTTGTTCCAAACGAAAAATTTGGACCAGGACAAACCGTAAAAATGACTATCCGTTTTAATAGTAGTGTGGTGGGTGCTTTTACCCGTTATACAGACGTTTATTTCACTGGCGGACTCACCAAAAAACTAAGTTTTACAGGTGAAGGTATTCAAGAAGCAGCCCCTGCCCCAGCAACCAACAATGGCACTGCCAAGTCTAAACCTGCTTTAATTCCAAACGGCAATTAATTTTTACAAAATAGAACTATGAAATCATTACTTCTCTGTTTGGCAGTTTTGGCCACAAGTTTCAGTTTTGCTCAAACCGATATTAAGTTTAAAGAGCAAACACACAAGTTTGGTAAAATCAAAAAAGGCGTACCTGCTTCTTATACATTTTCCTATACCAATACCTCAGCAAAACCTGTGGTCATTGAATTTGCCCAAGCAGATTGTGGTTGCACAGAACCTGTATACAATAAAGCTCCATTACCCAAAGGACAATCGGCTACTATTAAAGTCACTTATAATGCCGCCATGTCAGGTATTTTCAAAAAGACGGTGAATGTAAAATTTGCGCATAGCACTCAACCCTATATACTCACCGTAGAAGGTGAAGTATTGATGGATAAAGAAACCCAGGCTAAAATTGACGCTGCCAATAAAAAAGCAAAACCCAAGTCTTAAACTTTGCTTACAAATATTTAACAAAACCATCCCTCCAATTGGGATGGTTTTGTTTTTTATACAGAAAGGGCTCTACTATCTTTGTCCCATGTTACAAATAAGCCAACGCGGACATGACATGCCCGCATCACCCATCCGTAAATTGGTTCCCTATGCAGAAGCTGCTAAAAAAAGGGGCACCAAAGTCTATCATTTAAATATTGGTCAACCCGATATTGCTACGCCTAAAATGGTTTTAGACGCCGTACGCAATAGCGATTTTAAAGTGCTAGAATACAGTCATAGTGCGGGAAACGAAAGTTATAGGCGTAAGTTAGTAGACTATTATAAGACTGTTGGCATTGAAGTGGATCATAACCAAATCATTATTACCACGGGTGGAAGTGAAGCCATTCAATTTGGATTCTTGGCTTGTTTAGACGCGGGCGATGAAGTGATTATTCCCGAACCTTTTTATGCAAATTATAACGGATTTGCCATAGCCGCTGGCGTTACGGTAGTACCCATTACTTCTCATATTGAAAATGGATTTGCACTACCTCCTATTGCGGATTTTGAAAAAAAGATCACGCCAAGAACAAAAGCCATTGTTATTTGCAATCCCAATAATCCTACAGGTTATTTATATAGTAGGGCCGAGATGGAACAGCTAAAAGAATTGGTGCTCAAACACAATCTCTATTTGTTTTCTGATGAAGCTTATAGGGAGTTTTGCTATGAAGGCACACAAACTTCTGCCCTTCATTTATCGGGTATTGATGACCATGTAGTGATTATGGATACCATTAGCAAGCGCTATAGTGCCTGTGGTGGTAGAATTGGAGCATTTGTTTGCAAGAATAAGGCGGTATTAGACGCAGTGATGAAATTTGCTCAAGCCAGATTGAGCCCACCTAGTTTTGCTCAAATTGCTGGAGAAGCTGCAATTGACCTTCCCGCAGACTATTTTGATACTACTAAGGCAGAATATAAATCCAGAAGAGATTTAATTGTAACTAGGCTCAATGCCATGGATGGTGTTTTCTGCCCTAATCCAGGTGGTGCATTTTATGCCATGGCCAAACTACCCATTGATGACGCAGATATTTTTTGCCAGTGGTTATTAGAAAGTTTTAGCTATGAAGGCCAAACCGTGATGTTGGCGCCTGCTACCGGATTTTATGGAACTGTGGGTTTAGGAAAGCAAGAAGTGAGGCTTGCATACGTATTAAATTTAAATGATATAAATTTGGCCATGGATTGCCTAGAAGCTGCACTAAAGGCCTATCCGGGTAAAATAAATTGATTATCAGTTTATTAACAAATATTACAAAGTAAAAAACTTAGTTTTACAATAGTTCTTTAAAATAATAAATAATTAACATATTACTTTTTTGAAGCAAAAACATTGTTTTTTGCATAAAAATTAAAAAAATATGTTGAATTAATAAATTTTTTACTTTGAATTTGAATTATTCCCTTACCTTTACAATGTCAATCGGAAAGCACTCAAGCAGAGATTGATTAAACTTTAGGATTACCTTTTTTCTTATATGGCAAGCAATCGAAGACGACCCCTGTTTCTACAGGGGTCTTTTCTTTTTCGATTGATCAAGGGGGATAATGATTATACTATTGAGGCTTTCCGGGAGGAGGGCCTTCTCTTCTTGGAGGGTGCATGGTTTTTTCCAATTCCTGGTATTTCTTGAATTGGTCGGTTGTTAATACCGTTTTTATTTTGGCGTCTCTAGTGGCTGCCAATTTTTTTCTTGCTGCCATTTCAGCTTCTGTTGGGGGTGGCGGTGGCCCTTCTTTAGGTTTTCCGTTTTTCTGGTGCATTTTTTCCATCTCTTTGAAAAAATCGCCGTAGGCAGCTTTTACTTTTTGCTGTTGCGATGGATTTAAATGCAATTCCTTGTTGATCTTTTCTGTGGCCCTCTTCAATTGCTCCTCAGGCATAGGGGGTCTTGAGCCAGCTGGAGGTTGGGCATTACCCTGTAAGGCAATTAGTAAAAATATGGCTATAAATAGTCTGTTCATGTAGTTTGATTTAAGGTTTACTCGGTGGGCCATCATTCGGTGGGCCATCTTGTGGTGGACCATCATGTGGTGGACCATCATTCGGGCCTTGACCCCTTGGGCCTCTGGGACCTCTTCCACCTGGTGGGGGTGCTGGTCTTCCCATAATCCGTAATGCTTCTTGGATAATTTCTCTAAAGATAATTTTCTGATCAGGCCTACACAATGCTTGTACAGATTTGAAAAATTCAAAGGTGATTCTATCTAATTGAATTTGTTTGTTGGCAGCTAAAGAAGCTCTATCAACTAATTCTTGTTCCGTTACACTGTCTTTTTCTAATAAACTAAAGAATTGGTCCTTTGCAAAATGCATGGAATCTTTAACAGCCCTAATGGCTTGACGATGGTTTTGCTGAAGTTCCTGAAATGCGAGTAATTGTGTTGAATCAAAACCCAATTTTTCTTTTAAGAAAGCGGAAGCTCCTTGATTGTCCTTTGCATTTGCTGCTAATGAATTATTGCTGTATTGCTGCCACCAATACATTCCCATAGCAATGCTATTGGCTACCAACAATAGAATTACTAAATAGGTAATCAATTTGTTTTTAACTATCGTGTTCATTTGCTTCAATTCAATAATTAACAGTACTACTTAACTCATATTCTGATGCAAAGCTTTGCAAGTTGGATCCTGAATTTGCACTACTCCCACTTGACTTTGAAAGCTTTGTTTGTTTAATCATCATGGTGTTCAACACCAGAAAAACAAGCAAAGTGGCAATTAACCAAACGGGTTTTCCAAAAGGGATCCAGCTAGGTGTAGTCAATTCTTTTTCCATTCTAGCTGATAAGCGCGTATAGAAAAAGTCTGGCGCAGCAGCTCTTTGAATCCCATCTAAACTAGAAAGGGTTTCTTCAATCTTGTTATGTAAATTTTTTGATTCCATATACCCATTTTATTGGTTAGAATAATAGTCTTTTAATTGTTTTCTTAAATTCTCTTTTGCTCTATGCATCAATGCCTCTACTGCTTTGATGGTTGTTTCCATAATGCTTGCCACTTCTTCATAACTGAGTCCTTCTACTTTTACTAGTGTAAAAGCCACTCGTTGGTTATCGGGCAGTGCCTGCATGGCTTTCATCAATTTTCCAGCCGATTCTTTTTTCTCCATTACCAGTCCAGGATGCACAAACTCACTTGGCTGTGGTTCCTTCTCACCAAATCCAATCAAAGACTTCATCAAGTCAATCCGCTTTTTAGTCTTTCTTTTTCTACCCCAATCCAGCGATTTTGTTACAGCTATCCTGTAAATCCAAGTAGATAGCTTGGCGTCTCCTCGGAACTGCTTAATAGATTGATACACCTGAATAAACACTTCTTGAGACAGGTCTTCCGCTTCTTGAAAATCCTGCACCATACCCAACACGGTATTGAACACCAGATCCTGCCAGGTTTCTACCAGCTTTCTGAATGCCTGTTCATCACCCTGTTTTAATAGTTCAATTAAGTCCTGATCGCTCAAACTGCAGTTAGTTATGTATTAGACGCGTAGTATTGGGAAAACCTTTGCAGTTTAAGCCAATTTTTTGAGTATTTTACGGTTTCTAGCTTGTTAATTAAGGTAGAAAGCAACAAAAGATTAGGTTTCAATTATGGGGAAGATTAAAATATTTGCTTTCATAGGATGTATCTATTGCCTATTTCACCTCAACAATCCAGTTCAGGCCCAACAATACCATGCATTCAACGGATCTCCTTATGCTGGTGCTGTAAGCATTTTCAACAACCCGGCATCCAGTGTCAACAACCTCCACAAATGGGATTTAAACCTATTTTCTTTTCAAACAACCGTTAGTACAAATCATTTATTGTTAGAGGGGTTCTCATATAAAAATCCGGTCAATACTACTTTAAAAGTAGAAGATGGGGTTCATAGTTATTTTGGACACCAGAGTACCGATTTTAATTTTATGCATTTCCAGTACCAGATAAATCCAAAATCAGCCATAACGCTGGGAATTAGAGGTAGAATGTATGACCACTTTAAAACAACGCCTCTTGCTTTTAGTGATACCATTTCAAGTGTTAATAGCTTTTTTAACTTGAATAGGACCACTCCTAGTATGGGAGGATTCTTAACTCATTCTGGTTATGTAGAAATGAACCTTAATTATGCTCAGGAATTATATAGCACACCTTATAGTAGATTAACTGGAGGAATTACTTTACAAATAAACAAAGCCCTATCAGGTGTATACACAAAAATTAAAAATGTTACTACCCAAGAAATTGTCAATGGTAATGATACCAATTACATTTTTTCAAACGGATTATTTGAATATGCCTATTCTGATAATTTTGACCAAAACTTTAAAGGCGGAGCAGATTTTGCAAAAGCCTTTGTTAAGAATTCTAAAACTGGACTAGGGTTAAGTTTGGGTCTAGAATACACCACTTATAAGGATCCAGTTGAAGAGGGTACAATTTATAACCCTTTGAATTATGATTGGAAATTTGGATTTAGCATTATGGATATTGGTGCTAACAAATACAAACCCAGTACTTCTTCTGGCATTTTTTATAACCCCGTAGCACAATTTGACTACACTCAATTTGAAAATAAATTTAATAAAGCCTCAACTGTAGATGAATTTAAAGACAGTTTAATGACAATTTTCAATGACTATGACAGCATTAATAATAATTTCTCAATCAGTAAGCCAACCAGAATTATTCTAAACGTTGACAAGAACCTTGGCAATCATTTTGCTGTGAATGCCCAATTAAATATGAACTTATATAGTACTTCTAACTATACCCAATTTCGCACTAGAGAAACCAATTTGCTTACCATCACTCCTAGATGGGAAAATATTAGTTGGGGATTTTACCTACCTGTACAATACAATTCCCAAGGACAATTATGGATTGGTGCTGCTGTAAAACTAGGGCCACTAACGCTAGGATTTCATGATTTTAGTGGAGGTAAAACCATTAAGAGTGTAAATGGAGGTGGATACCTATTATTAAGTATCCACCCCTTTAATAAAAGAAAAGTGCTTACTAGATTGGATTGCCCTGATTAGTCAATACCACCCTTTCTTGTTGCTTTTACTTGTACCGGCCAAACGGCTGGTTTTCCTGTTTGTGGATTCACTGGCAATACGGCTCTTTCACGGGAGGTCTTTTCGGGATCTTCAGAAGCCATGTATGCCATAATAGCTGCAAGGGCGGCATTGTTTTTTACATCGTCAAAGACAATTTTATCATAAGTATCTCTATTGGTATGCCAGGTATAATTAAAATAAGACCAGTTCAATGAGCTTAATGAAAATCCTGGTGCTCCAACCGCTACAAAAGATGCAAAATCAGATCCTCCACCTCCTGGGGTTCCTGGAAAACTGGTTACAATTGGTTTGCGAATTTCATCTGGCACTTTTGACAACCATCTTGGTATAAACTCTTTGGCTTTTTCAAATCCCTGGCCAGAAATATTCACTACCCTTCCTGTACCATTGTCTTGGTTAAACAATGCTTGTAGATTATTGACAATTTCAGGATGGTCTTCAACAAATGCCCTTGAACCATTTAAACCTTGCTCCTCACTACCCCAATGACCCACTAAAATGGTACGCTTTGGATTGGGATAATATTTTTTGAGAATGCGCAAAGCCTCCATCATGGTAAGAGTACCTGTACCATTGTCCGTTGCACCAGCTGCACCATCCCATGAATCAAAATGTGCTGATAGCATCACGTATTCATCTGGCTTTTCGCTACCCCTGATTTCAGCAATAGTATTAAATGTAGGCACTATCCCATTCTCCTTACTATCTGCGCGAACACTAATTTTTGGTGAAGATCCAGCCTCAGATAATCTATACAATAATCCATAGTCCTCTAAAGAAAGATCTACGGTAGGTATCTTTTTAGTATAAGCACTAAAGATTTTATTGACACCAAAACCTGAAGACCAATTACTCATTACAATACCAATGGCCCCAGCTTTTTCTAATGCAACTGGTAATGTTCTACTTGTATAACCCGTATTGGCAATTCTTTTACGCCATGCTTCTGTTTGTGCTGCGCGATTGGCTTTCATATTATCAAATGAAGTCTTGGTACCAAATTCCTGCCAGTTATAGTCAGGTCTTCCTGTTGGCTGGTTCATGGAAATCAACACATATTTACCTTTAACATTGGGTAGCCAATTAGCAAATGCATTACTGTCTGATACATCTGCTAGAATAATCACTTCACCTGTAATAGTCTTCCCTTTTGTACTAGGGCTCCATGCCAGTTGCATCCCTTCTAAACTTTTAACCCTTGGATATACCATGTCTATATGAGATACACCACGCTCCCATCCACGCCATTGACCCCACTGTTCATTTCTAGCATTGATTCCCCAAGATTTGTATTTTTCAACTGCCCAGTCATTTGCTTGCTGCATATTGGGGCTCCCTACCAATCTAGGTCCAATCCCATCTAATAACTCTTTGGCCAAAGGTTCTAATTGGCTACGCTTGAATGCTTCTGCAACCATGCTATCTACTATGGCATCAGTGGATTGCGCAAATGAAATAATAGTTGAAGTTATACAACAGATTACTACTGCTATTCTTACAAAAATTGGATATTTACTCATGAGTTTGATTTTGGTTGTTTAAAGTTTTATCTGGGTCTGTTCAAAAGTCTTTTTACCCTAATGGCTAATTCATTTAAACTAAATGGCTTTGTAATATAATCATCCGCACCCAATCCAAATGCATTCATGATTACAGCTTCTTGTTCCATAAAAGAAAGAATGATAATGGGAATCTTCCAGTTCAATTGTTGCCTGACCATGCTTACTATTTCCAAGCCAGAAGCATAGGGCATCATTACATCAGTGATAATCAAATCTGGACGGATATTAAGAATTTCCTTTTGTGTTTCTCTTCCATCAACGGTAGTAAAGACTTCGTAACCTTCCTTTTTAAGCTTGAGTTCAATAGTCTTTAGCAACATGGTATCGTCTTCTGCAACAAGGATTTTCATATTGTCTAATTATTAATTGTTCTGATTGGTTTTTTGAGAAATTTTGTTCCTATTCTGATTTTAAAATTTCCATTGCGTCTTGTAACTGTTTTTCCAAAACTTGATACATCTTGTTAAGAATAGCTACAAGACTTTCTACCATTGTTATATTTTGGTCAAATTCAGCAGCAGATTCAAGCTGCTGTAAGACCTCAACTATTTTTTGTGCTTTTAACATGGCAGCAGCACCTTTTAATTTGTGTGCTTTATGATATATTTCACTAAAATTCTTTTGTACTACAAAATCATTTAAGTCTTTAAGGTCTTTGGGAGTATTTGTCAAAAAGAAATTAATAATGATCAATAAACTCTGTTTGTTACCAAGCTCATCTAATAATGCGGTATTGAACATGATTTCTTCTTCCATGAAACAGTTTTGCTTTTAATTAAAGTTAGTTAAAATTTAGTTTTATCCTTACCTTAAGAATTAGACTAGCGGCTACTTTCCAAAAGCATATACCTTAACCCAATCTATATACATGGTACCGGTTTGAATCTTAGCTGTATCCAAGGCAGGATAAAATCCGCCACCAACAGCCAAATTCAATACTA
>CALRXZ020000028.1:0-33118 GCA_943372255.1 Chitinophaga pinensis | reverse complement strand
GAGCACTGCTTGCAAGGCTTTGTTTCAATGTAAAGTTTGTTTAGAACCCTTTGATTATTTCAAATGCCACTAAAATCCTACAAAGGATTAGTATATTTAAATAGACCAATTGTTCACTTTAATTAAGCACTATGTCTTCTATCATTTTTCATATTGACAACGGGATTGCAAAAATCCAATTCAATAGACCAGACAAACTCAATTCTTTTAACAGAGAAATGGCCCTGCTCTTGCAGCATTATTTAGACGAGTCTGCTTCTTTAAAAGAAGTACGCTGTATTTTGATCACGGGAATTGGAAAAGGATTTTGTTCTGGCCAAGACCTAGCAGAAGTAATTGATCCAAATGGTCCGGGTATGGACAAGATTTTGAGTGAACATTTTAATCCCATTATCAAGAAAATCAGGAATATTCCCAAACCCGTTGTAGCTGCCGTAAATGGTGTGACTGCTGGCGCCGGAGCCAATATAGCATTGGCCTGTGATATAGTGGTAGCAACTGCTTCCGCCTCTTTTATTCAGGCATTTTCTAAAATTGGTTTGATTCCAGATAGCGGTGGTACTTATACCTTACCCAGACTTATTGGATTGCAACGTGCTTCCGCTCTCATGATGTTGGGTGATAAAGTAAGTGCTCAAGAAGCTTTTCAAATGGGTATGATTTACAAAGTATTTGACAATGAAAATTTTGAAGGAGAAACCACTAGCTTACTGAATCAATTAGCTGTAATGCCCACCAAGGCCCTGGCTTATATTAAACATGCATTGAACCAGTCTTATAGTAACAATATGGAAGAACAGTTACAACTAGAAGACAATTACCAACAAAAAGCAGCTGCAACAGCAGACTTTAAAGAAGGGGTTGCTGCATTTTTAGAAAAGCGCTTACCCCAATTTAAAGGAGAATAAATATGGATCAGAAACCATCAGCCAAATTAGTGGCAGAAAAAGTATTTGAAAAGGATTTGTTTAGCCAGTGGTTGGGCATTGAGCTGCTAGAAATTAAAGAAGGATATAGCAAGATTGCTATGACTGTGCGTGAGGAGATGATCAATGGATTAGGCATTGTTCATGGAGGTATTGCTTTCTCTTTGGCGGATTCTGCTTTTGCCTTTGCTTGCAATAACCGCAACAATCTTTCTGTGGCACTAGATACCAGCATCAATTTTCTTAAACCCGTGCACGTGGGTGATAGACTAGAAGCCATTGCTACTGAAGTTCATAATGGCCGTTCTACTGGGCTCTATCAAATTAGCATCAGCAATCAAAACCAAATAGTGGTGGCCATCTTCAAAGGCACTTGTTTTAGAACTGGAAAAACCATTCTCTAATGATTTATTCTTTTAAGGGATTTATACCAGTGGTTCATGAATCTGCTTTTGTGCATCCTCAAGCATCAGTAACGGGCAATGTAATCATTGGCAAAAATGTATACATAGGTCCAGGTGCTGCAATACGTGGAGACTGGGGGGGTATAGTCGTTGAAGACGGTTGCAATGTGCAAGAGAATTGTACCATTCATATGTTTCCTGGTACTACCGTTAGATTAGAAGAAAACGCACATATTGGTCACGGTGCCATTATTCATGGTGCCAATATTGGAAGAGATTCTATGATTGGTATGAATGCTGTAATTATGGATGAAGTGGTCTTGGGTGAAGGCTGTATTGTTGGAGCATTAAGCTTTATCAAAGCAGGAGAAGTCTTTGCATCGCGCAGCTTAATAGTGGGTAACCCAGCAAAAAAAATCAAGGATGTTACAGATGAGATGTTGAATTGGAAAAAAATGGGAACACAATTATATCAAACCCTTCCAGAAGAAATGCGGCAACATTGGGAACCCTGTGAACCGTTAAGAACCCTACCTACTAATAGACCTAAGCAAGAAACACTCTACACTACATGGGCAAACTTGAAAAATAAATAGTGTTTCAAGTATTGATTCATCACCAAATACCCAAGTTGCATTTTAACTACTTGAAAATAGGTCCTATTTTTTCTTGCCAAACCTATATGCAATATTGATTTGGTACCTAAAACCGGCACCCCATTTATTTAGCCTACCCGATTTACCAACCGTTTCACTTTCAAAAAAGGTTTTCAACCCTGGAAATTTACTCAGTAAATTTTGAAAGGTTTGATTTTGAATACTGCTTGGATCAAAAGAAAAATTACCATTTAATTTAGTAGCGATATCGTAACTAGAAATGGAAGGACCAGCAAAAACCATATCTAAATTCCATCTATTACTCAGGGCAAATTGATAGCCCATTTCAAATCCTACATTCCAGATTCGAATGTTAGAGTTTACGGTTCCATTTTCAATAAGTCCATTGGTTTTAACAGTCACATTTGTTGTATTATTAAATCCAGTATGCGAGATATATGGACCAATATATAATCCATGTGGACTAGCATATTTATTTTCTTTTGCCAAATAAAACCGGTACTCAGCTCCAAATTTGTACCCGCTATTAGCTCCTTTGCTAATTGCTTTGACACTATCCGCAAAGCCGCTTAAGCCGGATAATTCTTGATAACCAGCTGTTAGTATGATTGATTGATTCTTTTTAACCATTCTTTCATAAGAAAATACAAATGCATTTCTATATAGTAAGGCAGAAGTAATTTCTAATCTAATTGCACTTTTTCTATAGGCAAAAGAGTCAGGAACCTGAGAATGGCTCTGGGTACTAAATACTAAAATCAAAGAAATTGCTATTAAAATTTGTTTCATAAAATGCTTTTAAAAAATCCGTTTCAAATATAATCATTGATAAAAGGTTAAAAATAAATGGGGCTACTATTTTAAAATATTCTTTTACTGGTCAAAAAAGCCCAGTAACACGCTGCCAAAAAAGATTGACGTAACTTTGCCGTCAACCGGCTTTTAGCCATAATTATCAAATAGTGTCAGAGAAAAACAATTTTATAGACTATATCCGCATTTTTGCCCGTTCTGGTCATGGCGGACCTGGTGCATCACACTTGATGCGCAACAAGTTAACTGCCATGGGTGGTCCGGATGGGGGCGATGGTGGACGCGGTGCGCATATTATTCTTAAGGGCAATAGCAATCTGTGGACCCTTTTGCACTTACGTTACTTTAAAAACGTATTAGCTGAAAACGGAGAACGTGGCAGCAAGAATAATTGCACAGGTAAAGACGGAGAAGATATTATCATTGAAGTTCCACTAGGAACTGTTGCAAGAGATGAAGAAACCGGAGAGATTGAAGCAGAGATTCTTGAAGACGGACAAGAAATTATTTGGTTAAAAGGCGGAAGAGGTGGATTGGGTAATAGTAATTTTGCTACCCCTACCAACCAAGTTCCTGATCACTCACAACCTGGTGAACCCGGTGTAGAAGGATGGAAGAACCTAGAGCTGAAAGTATTGGCAGACGTGGGTTTGGTGGGTTTCCCCAATGCTGGAAAGTCTACACTATTATCAGTTCTTACTGCAGCAAAACCTAAAATAGCCAACTACGCATTTACCACATTGGTTCCGCAATTGGGCATGGTTGAATATAGAGACAACAAATCTTTTTGCATTGCAGACTTACCAGGAATTATTGAAGGGGCTGCAGAAGGTAAGGGTTTGGGACATCGGTTTCTGCGTCATATTGAACGAAATTCTGCCTTGTTATTTTTGATTCCAGCAGATAGTGATGACCACAGAAAAGAGTTTGAGATTTTAAGAAATGAATTATTAGAATATAACCCCGAACTCTTACAAAAAGATTTTGTGATAGCAGTTAGTAAGTCTGATATGCTGGATGAAGAGCTAAAAAAAGAAATAATTAAAGAATTACCAAAAGGCATTCCCATTATCTTTATTTCTTCTATTACCAATAAAGGGCTTACCGAATTGAAAGACTTGCTTTGGGATACTTTGAATAAACCACAAAAATAATTGACTAATTAACTAGTTGATTTACAATAGCTTAACCCCTGTTAACATTTGAATAACAGGGGTTATTTATTTTTTTGGGGTTACCTTTCTTTCATCTGGGTATTAATTGTTGTAACAGCGACCGAGGATGTACATCTTAAAATGCCGGTCAATCTCGCTGAATTACACGCTTCGAAGCTATGCTTCACCATCTAAGAAAATTGCTTGTTGTATTTGACGACTGCTTGTGCCATCAAGATTTTTTATCGTCACAAATTTATTAATTGAAAAATTACAACATCATGAAAAACCAAACATTGAACACCATCGCAAAAAGATTTTTTTTGGGTAACCTTGTTGCCGCATTATTGATTCTTTCTGCAAACGCAACTACAGTAAATAACAAGTCTTGGGATATTGATCCTACAGGCAAAAAAGCAGAAGTTAAATTTGTAGGCTCAGCTTCTGAAAACCTGTTCTTCAACGTTAAATACACTAACGAAACTGGAGCAAACTTTAAAGTATTTGTACTTGACGAAAACGGAGAAACCTTGTTCCAAGAGCGTTACAATGAAAAGAATTTTGACAAAAAATTCATGTTCCCAGGTAATCCAGACGTAAACAAATTGACTTTCTTAATCCAATCTGAAAAAGGATTGTTCAAAGAAATCTTTGACGTAAAAGTAATTACTCGTGTAGTTGCTGAAGTAAGCGTTAAAAAAGGATAATTAGTAAGTAGTAGTAAAAGAGAAAAACCCCGCATCAGTAATGGTGCGGGGTTTTCTGTTGATAGTATTGAACAAATTATCTCATAGCCTATCGGCCATAGCCAAGCTTTTATTTATCTTGAATTGGACTAAGAAATACTGCTTGGTTACCGGTGCCCTTATTAAATCCACGCAAAACCAAGGTATAAGATTTTCCAGCTGTTGCATCAAAACTTGGCAACTGAGTAATCAAAACATTGGTTCCGGCTACTACCGCTGAAACACTAAATGGTCCTGGGTCAATGGCAGTATAGGAAACATAAGAACCAGTGTTTTTATGATCCAAATAAGTTCTACTGGTAAATAATTTATTAGAAGTATTTCCTGCTTTGATAATGTCTAGAGAAGGTGTTCCACTCACATAATTAAAAAAGCGTACAAAAGCTTTTCCTGCTGGTGGATCAGTCCTATCATCTTGAAAAATATCGCCTTTTAAAATGGCTACTGAATCATACACTATAGCTGAATAATGATTATTGGCGGCCAAAGCAATATTGCCTGCTAATAAAATATTGGTAGTGGATGCCTGATTAACAGATAATGATGTAGATGCTGCATTAATAGACTGATATCCAGAGGGACCAGGATAAGTTACATTTCCTACTACCAAAGCGCTATTCAAATACAAATCCATTGCTCCCGAGTTAGGAGATAGGTTTATAAAACGTAAGTTAGCGTTTGATGAATCATTGGACTTTTTGCAGGAAATGCTGCACAACATGAATAAGGCTGTTGCAAGTATTAGGATTTGATTTTTCATTGGTGGTTCTAAGGTTTATGGGAATGTAATATTAAGGGATTTTTAATGCATAAAAAAGCCCCGAAAATTCGGGGCCTTGAATATCTAATAAGCATTGAAAATCAAAACTATCCAACCGCTTCACTCTGCATGCTCTTAGAGCTTTTCTTCCTGTCTTCTTCATTCAGGATTACTTTACGCATACGGATGATTTTTGGAGTTACTTCAATACACTCATCTTGTTGAATGTATTCCATGCACTCTTCCAAAGTGAATTGCAATTTTGGAGTAATACGAACACTGTCATCACTACCGCTTGCACGGTGGTTGGTCAGCTTCTTCATTTCCACGGCGTTTACGTTCAGATCACCTGGCTTAATATGTTCCGCAATTACTTGTCCTACATAAACCTCTTCACCTGGCTCAATAAAGAATGCGCCACGATCTTGTAATTTATCAATAGAATAAGCAGTGGTTGTTCCTTGGAATTTAGAAATCAATACTCCGTTATTTCTTCCAGGAATTGGTCCTTTCCAAGGTTTGTATTCAATAAAGCGGTGCGCCATTACAGCTTCACCAGCAGTGTTGGTTAACATTTGAGAACGCAGACCAATCAAACCTCTTGAAGGAATTTCAAACTCCAAGTGTTGCATTTGACCCTTGCTTTCCATGATCTGCATTTCACCCTTACGTTGGGTTACTAGATCAATTACTTTACCACTGAATTCTGCAGGTACGTCTACTACCAAATTTTCATAAGGCTCGTGTTTCTTACCATCAATGGTTTTAACCAATACCTGTGGATTACCTACGGTTAATTCATATCCTTCTCTGCGCATGGTTTCAACCAAGATACCCAAGTGCAAGATACCGCGACCAAATACTAAGAAGCTATCAGCACTGTCTGTATCTTCTACACGCAATGCCAAGTTCTTTTCAGTTTCTTTCATCAAACGATCACGCAAGTGACGAGATGTAACAAACTTTCCGTCTTTACCAAAGAAAGGAGAGTTGTTAATGCTGAAAGTCATACTCATAGTAGGTTCATCCACGCTAATAACTGGCAATCCTTCTGGATTCTCAATATCTGCAATGGTATCACCAATATTAAAGTCTTCCAATCCAACAACTGCACACAAATCACCAGAAAGAACTTCTGCTACTTTGCGTTTACCCATTCCTTCAAATACGTATAGTTCTTTTACTTTATTTCTTTTGAAAGTACCATCAGCAGCAACCAAAGCAATGCTTTGTCCTTCTTTAATAGAACCTCTAGTTACTTTACCAATGGCAATACGGCCAAGGAAAGAAGAGTAATCCAAAGAAGTAATCTGCAATTGCAAGGTTCCTTCATTTACTTTAGGAGCTGGAACGTGCTTGATAATACCATCCATCAAAGGCAGAATATCTTCTGTTTTTGTTAGGCTATCATTGAACCAACCATTCTTGCCACTACCATAAAATGTAGGGAAATTCAATTGTTCTTCAGTTGCGTCTAAGTTAAAGAAGAGTTCAAAAACGGCATCGTGCACTTCATCAGGACGACAGTTTTCTTTATCTACTTTGTTGATCACCACAATCGGGTGTAGGTTCAGGTGCAAGGCTTTCTGTAATACAAAGCGAGTTTGTGGCATGGGTCCTTCAAAGGCATCCACCAAGAGGATTACACCATCGGCCATTTTCAAAACGCGTTCTACTTCACCGCCAAAGTCACTGTGGCCGGGAGTGTCAATCACATTTATCTTAACTCCGTTATAAGTAACGGCTGCATTCTTACTGAAGATGGTGATACCACGTTCTCTTTCAAGATCGTTGCTATCCATGATCAATTCTCCGGTATCCTGATTGTCGCGGAATACCTTGGTAGTTTGCAAAATGCGGTCTACCAGTGTGGTTTTGCCATGATCCACGTGGGCGATAATGGCAATGTTTCTTATTTCCATGTAAATTTTTAAGGCTGCAAAGGTACGGCTTTAGTCCCGAGGGGCAATGGGCAACCGAAAACTTAACAGCTTTCTGCTAGACTCTTACATAGATTTTACGCTTGTCTAAGACCCAACCAACGCTCCAACAGAGCAGCATATAGGAGACTGCAAAGGCCAAAGAACCCCAATAATCACCAACATGACTAAAAATATTGCTATATAACCAGCTGAATAAGTTAGAATTATCGCCAGCAGGGGTTAAATACAGGAGAATCACCAAGATTTCAGATAGTAGATATACAAAAAGAGGATTTTTACCAAATACTTCAAAGAAATAGGCATACTTAGTCCTTTTTTTGAACTCAATCAGGTAGATAATGGCTGCCAAAATCACACAATCCAGTCCTACAGTAATCAAAACAAAGCTAGAAGTCCATAGTTTTTTGTTAATGGGGAAGCTCATATTCCAACAATATGCTAAGAATAATAACAGCGCACCAACCATTAATAATTTGGCTAATCCTTCATATTCCTTGCCTTTTTTCTGTACAAACTCACCCACCAAAAAGCCTCCTACCACATTGGCCACTGCAGGCATGGTACTCAACAATCCCTCAGGGTCAAAAGCAATGCCCTCACCATGATATAAATGTGATTCACCAAATAACCAGAGGTCAAGTTTCTGCCCAGCGTTTCCAGTAATACTTAAAGGGTCAGAAGGCTCTCCAAACCAAAAACAAATTGCCCAATAAACCAATAAAAAGCCAATACTAATAAATAAAGAAAACTTAGATTTTAGAAAATGTATCATTAAAGCAGCTATGCCATAGCAAAGCCCAATTCTTTGTAAAACCCCTAGAATCCTGGTATCTGAAAAAGGTTTTAACATCAAATGACCAGCTCCATCCATCTGTACAAAAGGAAACCAATACATCAAATACCCCAACAAAAAAATCAGTGCGGTCCGTTTGAAAATTTTGCCAAGAATTACAGACTCTGCCATTCCCTCCCACCTAGGCATTACAAAACTCATGGCATTACCCACAGCAAATAAAAAAGAAGGAAAGACCAAATCGGTTGGAGTAAAACCATGCCAAGACGCGTGCTGTAAGGGGGCAAACGTAGGGTCTCCACCCGGGGTGTTTACAATAATCATCAAACAGATGGTCATACCCCTGAACACATCCAGAGAAAGAAATCGTTTAGAATTACTCATATGGCAGTTTTGCAGCTACCAATATACTCAATTTATCAAATCAAGCCATAGTCATGGCGGGTTCAATAAATTCAGCTAATTTGTTCATTCATAATTTTCAAATCAAGATCATGTTCAAAAAGATTGCTTTTTGGCTGCTGGTAGCATTCTATCTGTTTGCAGGTGCCAATCATTTTATGAATCCTGGGTTTTATAATGGCATGATTCCGCCCTATCTACCATGGCATGGTTTTATTAACCTAGCATCTGGTGTTGCCGAGATTGGGTTAGCATTACTTTTGTTAATCCCATCGCTTAGGTCAAAAGCCGCCATTGGTATTATACTACTCTTAATTGCTTTTATCCCAGCACATATTTATCATATACAAATGAAGGGCTGTTTAACTGGACAACCATGTATTCCTGAATGGGCAACATGGTTAAGACTATTGGTTTTTCAACCCATTTTTATGATTTGGGCTTGGTGGTGCAGAAAATAAAAAAACAAACACATGCGATCTGTCAAAATTATCCTAGGCATTGTATTGGTATTAGTAGTAGTCTATTTTGTAGGGCCACATCCAAGCAAGCCTATTTATAATCAGGCTTTACCAACTGTTCCAACAACTGCCGCAGCACTGGAACAATATATTAGTCAAGAAGAGGCTAAGCACGCTGTAAAAAAAGACAATGAAGCCAAGATTATTTGGGCCGATAGTACCAAAAAGAAAACGCCCTACGCCATTGTGTATTTACACGGCTTTAGTGCTAGTTGGATGGAGGGAGATCCTGCTCACAGGAATATTGCCAAAGAATTTGGATGCAATTTGTATTTAGCTAGACTGTCTGAGCATGGCATTGATACTGCAGATGCATTAATTAATATGACATCAGACAATCTTTGGGAAACGGCCAAACAAGCTTATGCCATTGGCCGTCAATTGGGCGATACTGTGATCTTAATGGGAACTTCAACCGGAGGAACTTTGGCCTTGCAATTAGCAGCCGCCTATCCAGAAGTTGGGGGATTAATATTGTATTCACCCAATATTGCCATTAATGACCCCAATGCTTGGTTGCTTAATAATCCTTGGGGCGTTCAAATAGCTAGAATGGTCAAAGGCTCCAATTACAATATTATTGCCGGAGATAGCAATTATGCCAAATATTGGAATACCAAGTACCGATTAGAAGCGGTGGCTAATTTGGAGGAACTCTTAGAAACCAAGATGAATGAAAACACTTTCAAAAGCATTCATCAGCCAGTACTAACCCTTTATTATTATAAAAACGAACAAGAACAGGACAATGTTGTAAAAGTAACTGCTACTAAAGCCATGTTTGCAGAGTTGGGTACCAAACCTGCATTAAAAAGGTCGGTTGCCATGCCATTAACAGGAAACCATGTTCTGGCTTCGCCGATAGTCTCTAAGGATGTTGCGGGTGTAGAAAAGGAAACTCGACTATTTTTAACAGAAATTATGCAGTTAAAACCGCTTAAATAATGGCATTTTGCAGATTTTAAATTCACTTATCTTCGTTTTGTTCTAACTAAAAAGATTGCCATGCCACTTAGTAAAATTGCCGGGATAGGAATGTATGTTCCTGAGAAGGTTGTTACCAATGATGACCTCAAACAATTTATGGAAACCGATGATGCCTGGATCCAGGAACGTACTGGAATCAAGGAACGCAGGTTTGCTCATAGAACAGAAGAGACCACCACCACCATGGGGGTTGAAGCTGCCAAAATTGCCATAGAAAGAGCGGGCATTACGCCACAGGATATTGACTTTATAGTTTTTGCAACATTATCACCTGACTATTATTTTCCTGGTTGTGGTGTATTGTTACAAAGGGCTTTGAAGATGAATGAAGTAGGAGCACTAGACGTTCGAAACCAGTGTAGCGGATTTTTATATGCCCTAAGCGTAGCAGACCAGTTTATCCGTTCTGGTATGTATCAAAACATACTAGTAGTAGGTTCTGAGAAACATAGCATGGGTCTTGATTTTAGTACCAGAGGAAGAAATGTATCTGTAATTTTTGGAGATGGTGCTGGTGCAGTAGTATTACAACCAACCACAAAAGAAGGACAAGGCGTTTTAAGTACGCATTTGCATAGTGATGGAGGAAGTGCAGAAATTTTAGCGCAATACAATCCTGGTTCACACGCCAATCATTGGATGGAACAACCAGTGGCTGATTTTGATGAAGCAGTAATTGGTGAAACCTTCATGAGTCATAACATGATTGACAAAGCACAATTATTCCCCTTTATGGATGGCCCATCTGTTTTCAAGAAAGCCATTGTAAAATTTCCGGAAGTAATTGTAGAAGCACTTACTAAAAATGGTTATACCCCTGCTGATTTGAATATGTTGATTCCACATCAAGCCAATCTAAGGATTAGTCAGTTTGTACAACAGAAATTACAACTAAGGGATGACCAAGTGTTCAACAATATCATGAAATACGGTAATACCACAGCAGCTTCTGTACCAATTGCACTTTGTGAAGCTTGGGAAAAAGGTTTGGTAAAAGAAGGAGACCTAGTTTGTTTAGCTGCATTTGGTAGCGGATTTACTTGGGCATCTGCCTTGATTAAATGGTAGCCTGACAGATAGTTGAATCTTATAAAACTCTCATGAACAGAAAGATTAGTTTTCTGGTAAATCCTATTTCCGGCAACACTAAAAAGGACGATTTACTCAAGTTCATCCATGCAGAATTGCAGGGCAAGGATCTTGATTTTGAATTCTTGTTTACCAATGCCCATGGAAATTATGATGATGTAGTAGACCGCATTGCTAGAGATGGCATTACAGATATTGTGATGATTGGTGGGGATGGTACCGTTAACCAAGTAGTAAATGCTTTGCGTGACCAACCCGTTCGTTTTGGAATCATTCCTTTGGGTTCAGGCAATGGTTTAGCCTTAGCCGCTGGAATACCCAAAAAACCACAGGATGCCATTTCCTTAATTTTAAAAGGAGAAGCAAAATCGGTTGATGCATTTACCATCAATGATCAATTTTCATGCATGCTTAGTGGTGTGGGATTTGATGCGCAAGTAGCCCATGATTTTTCTACCAAAGCTAGTAGGGGTTTGATGACTTATACTCAGCAAAGTTTGATCAATTATTTCAAGGCCCAGCCATATCAGTTTGAAATTGTATTGGAAAATTTTAGTTTTTTCACCGATGCTTATTTTATCAGTATTGCCAATGGAAATCAATTTGGTAATAATGTAACCATTGCTCCTAAAGCCAATCTCAATGATGGTTTATTAGACGTAGTGGTAGTGCAGAAAATGAACAAAGTCAAAATGCCTTTTGCCGTTTTAAAACAAATCAGGGGCAATAATAAATTGATGGACCTAGTAGAGAATATGGGCAAAAACAATGTACTTTATTTTCAGACTAATGCATTAAGTATTCGCAATCCAAAATATGCACCTTTTCATATAGATGGAGAACCCGTTGAAACTGCTGCAGAGTTTCATATAAAAATGATTCCTAGTTGCTTCCAGTTGATTCAGCCTTAACGGGTATTTTTCTAATGGATTCCAATTTTTGTAATTCTAATTGATTGCTAGCATTTTTTAAAGCTCGTTGGATATCTCTTTTTTCTAAGGAAGTCAGGTGAAAACTTAAAGCTGCTGCCGCTTCTTTTTTTTCGGGTACATACTGAAAACAAATGCGGTGAAATTGATTCCCAAAAATTTTCTGCAAATAGGCCAATTGATCATATTGGTAATAGTCTTGTAATTTATACCAGTTGTTTTGCAACAACAGAAATGGCTTGGTTAAGAGGTCAAGAAAACTTTTGCTTTCATAAGGTTTGTCCCAATCACTCAAGCTCCTATCTCTAATTTGTATTAACACTACTGCACTGGTATTGGCTTTAATCCAGTCTTGAAAGTGATCCAAAAAACGCAAGGCGGTTTCTTGTCCAAAATTATCTCTTAGACCCGCATCCATGACGTCAATAATGGGATTGGTGGGTAACCAAACATTGGGCAATACATAGGGGAATGTGGCATTCATTCTTAAAGCTGACAAGAGCTGAATATGAGCAGCATCTTGCTTTACAAACATGGATTGAAAATCAACAGCATCTGGATCAGAAGGAGTAATCCTAGTGCTGTCAACAACAGCCTTCATCAAATAACGAACTGGGTTGGTACTGATAATCATTTTTCTACCATCCCTGCTGATCACCGAATTAAAAAACAAGGTTGGGATACTAGCACTTGCTTCAGGTGCTTGATAATCCTGAATGGATTTGTCTAAAATTCCCTCTGTATTTTGGTTAAGCTTTTGTTCAAAAGCATATCCTCTGTCTTTGGCATAAGCATACCCATTGACTTCAAATTTTTGTACGGGACCAATCATGTCTCTAGCAACAAATGAAGAAAACAAAGGATTCAATAAATCCTTAGAAATATTGTCTAGCCATTTTTTGTCTTGCAGGTTAATGGGTTTGCCCAGTGTTTTTTGCAGGTATAGTTCTCTAAAATAAGCCGCCCCTAATAAACCTCCAGATGCTCCGTTAATCAAAAATGTTTCCTTCATCAAACTACCTGCAAACAGACTATCTAATTCTTGCATAGTGTTCATGGTAAAACTGGCACTCCTAGTTCCTCCCCCACTGGTATTAATCAAATACAACACAGGTTTTGAATGAACTTGTTTGGCTTTCCATTTCTCCAGAATACCCAACATGATGGCCCTGTCTTTGGCAATATTGCTATCTGCACTCATGGCCTTGATAAAGTCTCTATTGTAAATGGGTCGCTCCGTTTTGTTCTGATAATTTAAGCCATAAGCTTTGTTTCTAGGATCCAGAATCTCTTCTTGGTATAACCAGTTTAACAACAAATACAATAAGACCACAACCGGAATACTCCAAGAACTTAAAAACAAAGTGATTCCTGCTACCACAGCAATTAGGATGGTAAAGAGAATTGTGATACTAGCTGCCGCCGGAAGTTGAAACAATCTTGTATCAGAAATAGTTCCAACAAAAATCAAAAATAGAAAAGCCAATAAAATGGCTAATACAGCTGCAAAATGGTGGCGCTTGAAAATGCTATCCAAAAAATCTTGGCTATAATGTCTTACTTCTCTTGGTTTGCGCAATTGAAATTTTGCTGTCAAAAACCAATCCACCCTAAACTCTTTTTGTTCTTTTGGCAATTTCTTAGAAGCAGGCAAATGATCATACCGTTGATTGGCAGTTTTAATATTTGAAGACATGGAATAATAGATAGTCTTGTCTGCCCCAAAAAAGTAAAGAAATGCAATGGCAAAAGACAACACCAATCCAGCAATAAATCCACCCATCAACAAAAGGATTTCAGCAGTTGGAAGAAACTCTTTTTTTGTGGCATATGCTATTGCACTAATGGCATAAACCAATAAAAAGAGCAAAGGAATAATGGCATTATTAATACAATATTTTAAAAAAGGTTGGGCAGTTGTTGCTAGGAATTTTAGATTCTTACTATGCAGAATAAAGGTGGTGATATTCCAACCCATTATAAATATTCCAATGGCAAAACCCACAATGGCAGTACTGAAGGGAGTTACTGCGTCTAAATATTCTGGTGCCAGATATAAACTAGAAGCCCCAAAAGTGGCCATAAAATGGCCTGTCACAGTTGCAAAAAGAATATACCAGAACAACAGGAGTATCTGGTATTTCCTAAAATGCAATAAGCACAATTGCACTGGCAAAGAAAACCATATTCCTACCAGGTATTTTTTCATGAAAGCAATTTAATTTGTTTTCCTTGCCCTAATCAAGTACCAAGTTGTAACCAATGACAAAAGCAGCATCATACCAACTAGTTGATGTAGTTCTGCCATCCATTCAAAAAAGCCCCAATGTCCTGAAATGATTCCGGAACTGGATAAAACAGTGAAAATGCCCAATGCTACTTGCAAAACCACCAAAAGAGCAGGTATAGGTCTGATGATGCTATAAGCTTTTGTGCCACTGGTCTTATACAATTGAATGGTCCAAATAATGATTAATAAAAGAATCAAATAGGCCAAGCCACGGTGTACAAAATGAATAAAGATTTTATTGTCAATAGCATTGAGTAAAAAACTGTCATTGATTAAATTATTGGGAATCCATTGTCCATTAATGGTGGGCCAAGTAGCTGCAATATTGGCCGCTTTATGACCTGCCATCAATGCCCCATAACCAAGTTGCAGAATCACTAGTAAGATCAATACTAGATTCCATTTTCTGGTTTTGGGTTGATAACTAATGGCCGATGGCTGAATGAGCAAAGACAGTGCAAACCAATAGGTATAACAGAGCAGTCCAATAGCAAACAGAAAATGTAGGGCCAAGCGGGTTGGTTTTACATAAACTGCGTCTCCAGTTAAACCACTTGCTACCATGATCCATCCAATTCCACCTTGTAGGGCACCCAGCAAAAACAAATAGACCAAGGGCTTGATCATCTCTTTTTGAAAATGTCTTTTCATTAAGAACCAAATAAAACCAAAGGCAAATACGAGTCCAATGGTTCTGGCCCATAATCGGTGAAACCATTCCCAGAAAAAAATGAATTTGAAATCCTTAAGTGTAAAATCAAAATTGAGTAATTGAAACTGTGGCGTCTGCCGATACTTGTCAAACTCTACCATCCACTGGCTATCATTCAAAGGCGGTAAAGATCCCGTAACCACATCCCATTGTGTAATGGACAAACCGCTACCTGTTAAGCGGGTAATGCCCCCAAGGGCTATCTGAACTATGGTCATGGCTACTCCTATCAAGAGCCAAGTGGCCACCAGTTTATTGGATCTATTGTTTGATTCCATAATTACTTAACTAGCTATTGCAAATCTAAGAATATAACAATGGGTTTGCCTTTTTGTTAATTGAATTTGATGGTCTGCTTCCTATTTGGGAAATTTAATCCATGTTAGCTGCTCATTTTCAGAAAAAATTACTGGAAGCCGGTTGCGATGAAGCCGGAAGGGGTTGCTATGCTGGACCTGTTTTTGCAGCTGCAGTAATACTTCCTAAAAACTTTCACCATCCTTTGTTGAACGATAGCAAACAGGTAACAGAAAAAAATAGGAATTTGTTAAGACCCATTATTGAAGCAAATGCCTTGGCTTGGGCAGTAGCAAGGGTAGAAGCGGAAGAAATTGACAGAATCAATATTTTAAAAGCTTCATTTCTGGCCATGCACAAAGCCATTGACGCCCTCAAAAAAAAGCCTGGTTTGTTGTTAATTGATGGGAATAGGTTTAGCCCCTATTTTGGCATTCCACACCATTGTATTATTAAGGGCGATGGTAAGTTTGCTAGCATTGCCGCTGCCAGTATTCTGGCCAAAACACATCGCGACAGCTATATGGAAAATTTGCACTTAGAATACCCCATGTATCAATGGAGCAAAAACAAGGGTTATGGAACTAAGTACCATCGTGATGCCATTAATATTCATGGACTTTGTGAACACCATAGAAAGAGTTATCATATTTTGCCCAATACTGTAGTTGACCCGTTCTAATTTAAACGGCCAAGGGTCTATTTTTCATGTATTGCATAAATTCTACCCTTCGGTCTCTAGACACATTAAGTACGGCTTGATTGAGCAGGGTAACTTCATAATAGTCTGAAGCAAAATTGATGATATAAGTGCTATTCACAAGATAGGAACGGTGGATTCTAAAAAACCCTTCTTCAGGTGTTAATTGGTCTTCATAATCTTTGACAGTTTTACTCACCACCACTTTACTACCATCCTTAAAAAAAATATTGCAATAACTTCCATCCGCTTTTAAATAAAGTATGTCTTTTAACTCTACAAACATACTGCCCTCACTCAAAGGCACTACAACTTTCTTGATTTTGTATTCTTCTAAATTGCTTTGCAAGGTTTGCAAACGCTGCCGAATAAGTGAGTTTCCGTGAATTTTCTCTACTTTCTGAACCGCGGCGGTCAGTTGGTCTATTTGAATGGGCTTAAGCAAATAATCAATGGCACTTACCTGAAAAGCTTTTAAAGCAAACTCACTATAGGCGGTGGTAAAGATGATTTCAAAATCTATCTCTTCAAAGAATTCTAATAACTGAAACCCATTATAGCCGGGCATTTCTATATCAAGAAAAACAATATCGGGTTTGAATTTTTGAATGGCTTTAACGGCAGTAGGTATGTCTTCTGTGAGCGCCATTATTTGAACCTGAGGGCAATAATCTACCAAGAAGCTTTCTAAGATTCTTCTTGCTTTTGCCTCATCGTCTACTATAATTGCTTTCAACATTTGCCTAAAAATATGGGATCAAACGCTACTTTGTAAAAATAAAGCCTCCGATTGCTCAGAGGCTTTAGGATTTCAATTCCCCCCCGGTTATTGAAACTGACGTGAAAGTAGGGAGAAGCTCTATTACAAAAAAGCACAAGTTTGTAAAAGGTCGTTATAAGTTTGTGAACCGTAATTTAGACCACAATTGGGATGACTAATAGCACTTTTGTACCCGAATCCTGCCCTCTTTCGTCTTTTAAATCTTCAAAATTTACCGTAATCCGCTGCTCATTTCCATAATTCAGCAGTTCCAAACGCTTCAAAGTGGCTCCCGTAGCAAAACTGGTATGTTTTCGAGCTCGTAGCTGGTTAATTTCGGCCGATCTTTTTCTTCCAATGCCATTATCGGTGATCATACAAAGCAGGGTTTCCTCATTTTCTAACTTAAACTGGATCATCAATTGTTTTTCTCCCTGTTTATGCAATAACCCGTGCTTGATGGCATTTTCTACATAGGGCTGGATTAACATGGCTGGAATGAGCACATCGGGGGTAAACACATTATCATCCACATCAATCTTATATTGAAAATGGGTTTCAAATCTTAATGCCTCCAATTCTAAATAAAGCAGGAGCGATTTTAGTTCATCTTCCAGTGAAATAGCGTTTTTATTACTTTGGTCAAGGGTAATACGCATCAGATCAGCAAATTTGCCCAAATACATATTGGCCTCTCGCTTATTGTTCATCAAGATAATTTCCTGAATGGAATTAAGGGCATTGAACATAAAATGGGGATTCATCTGTGCTTTCAGGGCACTGAGTTGAGAATGTCTCATCTGTTCCAATACCCTTACTTTTTCAGACCCCTCTTGGTTCTTACTCTCTAAAACACGAATGCGCAACATGAAAAAATAAATGCCTGCTCCAATCACTGCTAATAACATGATTAAAATAAACCACCATTTCTTCCACCAATATTCATCAATACTAAATTGTATAGAAGCTATTGAATTGCTAATAATGCCGTCTTCATTTAGCACCCTTGATTCAAATATATAATTTCCAGAAGGCAAAGAAGTAAATCGGACTAGGTTCTCAGAAGCTTTTAAACTAACCCAACTACTGTCAGTTCCTAACAAACGATACTGATATTGAAAAATGCCTCCGCTTTTTAATGCTGCCCCCAATAAATTGATAGTAATATTCTTAGTATAGGAAGGAAGCGATACTTTATTTTCAAATACCATTCTTTTACCATCAACTACCAAGCTACTAATGGCAGAATAAGGTTTTACAGGATTAGAGGTTTGAATAGATTTTGGAAAATAAAGTATCCCCTTGGATGTGGCTAGATAAATAGTATCTCTCCAGATTTCTATGTCAAATATTTCCTGTTTAGGAATGTCACTAGCAATTTGGATTTTAGACAATTTTCCTGTTACTAGTTCGTACCCCTGTACGCCATTGGGCATTACCATCCAAATATGTTCCCGATCACTGGCTATGCGTTTAATTCTATTATTGATGAGGCCATTGCTAATTGTTAAACGCTTTTGTAAGTTTCCTCCTTTAAAAAAATAAAGCCCTTGATCAACCGTTGCAATACAAACAGTCCCATCTGGAAGTTCAGTAAAATGGTTTGCTGTTAAGGGTTCTCCATTTTGTGGGTCTTTTAATTTTTCCCATTTCCCCTTCCGATGATATTGTAAGCCATCTACAAAACCTACCCATAGCGTTTGTTCTTTTTCTTGGTACCACAATCCTTTATTTCTTTGTTGGTACAACTTCAGGTTATAAAATCCGCCGCCAATTTCTTTTCTCAAAACACGAGTGTCTAATTGGAATTCTTTGACAATCTTGTCAAATAGGTCTATTCTGTTTTGAGGAAAAGAGGCAACCAATAATACACCAGAATAAAAAATTACTCCGTCTTTTCTAAATAAATAATCCTTGGCAGATGCGGCATATTTAAAATCTGTAAACTTTCCCGTTTTGGGGTTTAATTTTTCTGTATTAAGTTTTGACAAATACAATTCATTGGTAACAGTATCAAATTCTATGGCCTGAATATTTCTTATATATTGCTGTTTGAATATTTTTTGTTTTTTCCCATTTGTATGAAATTCAAATAATTCTCCACCCAGTGATGCCGCAAATATTTGACCATGTTTTTGGTCAACGGCCAAGTGACTAACGCCTTCTGTTTTTAGACCCATGTCAAAGCCATTTGAAGCAGACAATTGCAAATTGGGTATTTGATACAGCCCATTTTTTAATGTGGCAACCCAATAGCCCCCTTCTTTACCTTTACAAATAGCCGAGATGGCTTCAGAGGTTAGAAAATGCTTCACCAATACATATTTATCAGCTACTCGTTTAAACCAGACTAATCCATTTTCAGTTCCAATAAAAAGATTTCCCTCGTCATCGTCATAAGCTGAAAGTGGAAATAATTTCAATTGCTGCAACAACACTGTTATGGGATGTACGTAAAGTGCGTGTGCTTGATAATAGAACAAATATGGTTTTAGATCAATGGGAGTCCTTCTTTGAAATGCAAGGGTCTGTTTGTTTTGAAATGAAGTAAAAAACTTGAAGTGATTTTGCGAAGAGAACTGCTTTAAGGGCTGTTTATCCAAATCAAATAAAGGTGTATTGGTTGCACTTTTTTCTCCTAATTCAGCAATAGATTTTCTGTCTAATTGGCTAAATATGACAGACCCATCGTGCATGGTAGCAATGGCTTCTTTCACAGAGCTGGCTTCCAATAATTTGGTAACCGTATTTTTTTGAAGATTAAATCTATAAATATAATTCAAGTTATTGTTGACCACCAATTGACCTTGTTGGTCAAAAGTAAATTCTGCTAATTGATTTTTATAATAGGGTTCCCATGGTAAGAATCTTACAACCGAATCACTACTAGTATGAAAAATTTGACCATTAAAATTGTGGAACCAAATGGTTCCTGACTTGTCTTCCAAGATGCCAGTAACTGCGTTACCCCTTGATTTGGGGTTGTTTAACAATAAAAAACTATTCCCATCATATCTAACTAAACCTTCTGAAGTACCCACCCATAGAAAACCCTTACTATCAATTTTCAAATCAAATACTTCATTACTGGGCAATCCAGACCCAACATCAAAGTGCATGAGTGATGGGGTTTGCGCTTGGGCATGAAGGCCCATTATTAAAGAGAATAGGGAACAGAGAAATATTGCGCGAAAAAGCATCCTTAAATCTAAGGAATAGCATTGGATGAACATAGAGTAGTTTTGAAAAAGGATGAATGAATTGATAGATGCTTGTTGAACAGGAATTACTCTTCCCAAGCCCCTGCACCTTCTCTAATTAGTTCATAAGGTTCCTTGGTGCAATCAACAATGGTAGAGGGAATCATACCTCCAATGCCACCATCAACTACTATATCAACTTGATTTTTAAAATTTTCGTAAATCAGCTCAGGATCCGTGTACTCCTCTACCATTACACCAGGCAATGATGCAGACAGGATAGGATGCCCAAGTTCCTGAACAATGGTTCTTGCTATTTGATTATTAGGAATTCTCAAACCTATGGTACTTTTTTTACTCTGAAGCAGTTTAGGAACCTCCTTACTAGCAGGAAGAATAAAGGTATAAGCCCCTGGTAAATGGTTTTTAAGCATCCTATACAAGGGTGTGCCAATACTTTTAGTGTACTTACTTAGGTCACTTAAATCATAACAAACAAAACTTAATTGTGCTTTGGATGGGTCTACCTGTTTGATTTTAGCAATCCTTTCAATGGCCTTATGTTGGGTAATATCACAACCCAATCCATAAATGGTATCAGTAGGATAAATGATAATACCACCTGATTGAAGACAGTCAACAATCATTTTAAGATATCTGGGATTGGGATTAACCGGGTGAACTTGCAGTAACATAGTACTAGATTCTTAGATAAAGTTAAACCTATTCCATGAGAGGCAATAAAAAAGAGGTAGCGAACTACCTCTTTTCGGTTTGTAACCCCCAATGAAACTGTTTACCTAGAAAGGTGTATTGGTAATTGCCAACTGCAGTTTTCGATTGTAAAAATAGGGCGGGTATTCTATTCTAGCAAAGTGAAAATCACCGAATTTTAAACGGTGTTTTAACGGTAATTTTTCAGTTAAAACATCATCGGAAATGTAAAATACTTGTTAGATATTAGAGTTATCAGGGATTCTTTCTCTAAAACCCTCCCAAGAATGGATTCCTGCACATTCTCAACCTTAAAGTTGAAACAATGATTAAGATCGCATTAGTAGACGATCATCTGCTATTCAGGAGGGGACTAGCAGTGATTATAAATAGCTTTCAAGAATACAAGATTATTTTTGAAGCAAATAATGGCAGGGAGTTAACACATATGCTGTCTCCACAAAACCTTCCATCCATTATTCTACTAGATATTACAATGCCAGAAATGAATGGATATGAAACAGCAAGATGGATTTACACACACTATCCATCGGTAAAAGTATTGGCATTGAGTATGCTTAATGATGAAAAGTCAATTATCAAAATGCTGAAAAACGGTGCCAAGGGTTATATTCTAAAAGATTCAGAGCCCATGGAATTAAAAAGGGCATTGGATAGCTTGGTAGATAAAGGTATTTACCTGAATGATATTATGTGCTCTAATATTGTTCATTCCATGAACCATCAACTAGATGAAGACGAAGATAACCTGCGTAAAAAAATTGAAATCACAGAAAGAGAAACAGAGTTTCTAAAAAGAATTTGCAGTGACCTCTCTTACAAACAGATTGCAGATGAAATGTATTTAAGCCCAAGAACCATTGACGGCTATCGCGATACGCTGTTTCAAAAATTGCAAGTCTCTACGCGTATAGGACTGGTTTTGTACGCCATTAGAAATGATATTGTGACCATTTGATAAAAAAAGAACCCCCGCTACTTGCGAGGGTTACTATAAAAAGTTACCGATTTATTGAATTTCCCAAACCTCTTTACCACGAATCAATTTGTCTAAATCACCTTTACCTTTTGAAGTAATGATTTCTTCAATTTGCATGGCCATTTGGTCTTCATAACAAGCCCTTTCAGTTTCATAGAACACACCAAAAGGACGTGGAAAATGCCCACCACTTTGATTAGGATCATCAAACATGCGCACCAAAATTTGTGCTTTGTAAAAATCCTTCTCATCATGAATCCAAAGATCATCAGTTGAAGCTCCTTCTGCCAAATCAACCACAACTGGTTTTAAACCATCTAGTTTAATACCAAATTGTTTGTTGGCACCATAAACCAAGGGTTTGCCATGTTCTAGGTATAATCCCTGATCTTGTTTGGTTCCTTTTTCAGTGAATACTTCAAATGCACCATCGTTAAAGATGTTACAGTTCTGATAGATTTCTAAGAAAGAAGTTCCTTTATGTGCATTGGCACGAGTTAACATGTATTGCAAGTGCTTTGGATCACGATCCATACTTCTTCCAATAAAGCTAGCATCTGCACCCATAGCTAAAGCCAAGGGATTAAATGGATGGTCAATAGATCCAAAAGGTGTTGACTTGGTTACTTTGTTGGTTTCAGAAGTAGGTGAATATTGACCTTTGGTTAAACCATAGATCTGGTTGTTGAAGACCAACAAATTCACGTCTAAATTTCTACGCAACATGTGAATGGTATGGTTACCACCAATACTCATGCTATCACCGTCTCCAGAAACAATCCACACACTCAATTCAGGACGGCTAGCTTTTAATCCACTGGCTATGGCAGTAGCCCTACCGTGGATGCTGTGCATACCATAAACATTCATATAGTAGGGGAAACGGCTACTACAACCAATCCCGCTGATAATGACAATATCTTCTTTGGCAACACCAATAGTGGGCATTACTTTTTGAACCTGGGCCAAAATGGAATAATCACCACATCCTGGGCACCAACGCACTTCTTGGTCGGTGGCAAAATCCTTAGCTGTCAGCAAGGGAGCAGCTGTTGCAGTTTCACTCATGTACTAATTTTTTATACGACAATTCAAAAGAATGTAAATAATGGGGTTAAAGTTAGGATATTCTAGCCTAGGATTAACCCAAAAAATGGGAGTTATCCTTAAAATCCCTATCCTTTTATCAATTCTTCCCAATATTCGGCAGCCCTGCGGGTATGTGGAATCACAATAGTACCACCCACAATATTGGCTACGGCAAAAACCTCGTACAATTCTGCTGTGGTTACGCCTAGCTCAAAACTCTTACCCAGATGGTATTTGATGCAATCATCGCAACGCAAAACCATACTGGAGACCAGCCCCAATAATTCCTTGGTTTTTTTGTCCAACGCACCTGCTTCATAGGTATTGGTATCTAAGTTCCAAAGACGTTTCATGACCAAATTATCCTTGCTCAGGATTACTTCATTCATTTTTTGCCTATAATCATTGAATTCATTTACCATTTCACTCATAATTGCTGATTTAGACCCCAAAAATACGTCTGACTAGGCGTCTTGGCCAATAATTTGTATTTTGAAGACTCAAATTGAACAAATGAAAAAGACTGCCTTTTTGTTATTCCTCCTAGTAGCTCAGCATTTGATGGCCCAAAAGGGAAAGGACCCCATTAAAGTGACCGATATGTTGCAGATTAAGCAGGTTCAGGGTGTAAGTTTAAGCCCTGATGGGAGCAAAACAGCTTTTGTAATCAACCAGATTGAACCCGATGGAGACCTGAAATGGGAATACAAATACAGCAATCAAATCTATGTCTCAGATGGCAATGCCAATCCTAAAGCCCTGACAGCCAAGGAAAATGCCAGCCAACCAGCTTGGAGCCCAGATGGTAAACAATTAGCATTTGTACGCGTGGCCGATGGAAAGCCACAGATTTTCCTACTTTCCTTAGACGGTGGTGAAGCACAACAATTGACCAAGTACAAATACGGTGCGGGCAATCCTAAGTGGAGCCCAGATGGAAGCAAGATTTTGTTCTCAACATCCGTTCCTCTCAAGGATTTATTAAAAGACAATGACCTTAATCCAGGAAAAAACATTCCAAAATGGCCTTTTGAAAAACCAGGATTTCCAACCAATGATCAACTAAAAATCAGTTCAGCCAAAGCTGACCCTGACGGAAGTTTAGAAGAAATTAGGGCCTACTTGGAACAAAATGCCAATGACAAAAAAGCCAAGGTTTTTAATAAACTTAATTTTCAAGAAGAAAGCACTACTTCACCAGAACTATCTTTCAACCATTTTTTTAGCGTACCAGTGAACAATGGTAATCAGGTAACGGCACTAACACATGGTTTTTATAGGTATCAAGCTGCAGACTTTACACCAGATGGAAAACAACTCATCTTGGTGGCAGATATAGACAGCACCGAACACCCAGACAGGTCTTTGGAAAGCGCTATTTATTTGGCTAACGCCGATGGTAGCAACCTACAATTGTTGCTAGGAGAAAAAGGTAAAATTTATAATAGCGCCAAAATTTCTCCCTCTGGAAAATGGCTGGCTTTTCAGTTTGGACTAACAGGTTTTGTAGATGTTCCACAGTTGGCCGTGATGCCATTAAATGGTTCAACCAAAGACATTAGTATACTACCTTTTGACCGCAACAAGGGTGGTCTAGTATGGAGCGCCGATGAACAGTGGTTGTATTTTACTGCACAGTCAAATGGCGGACAACCCTTGTACCGCATGAATATCAAAAGCAAAAAAGCAGAAGCTTTGAGTGATTTTAATGCGGGTATTAGCAGTTTTGATTTGCGCAATAACCAACTAGTATTTAGTAAGGTAGAAGTAGCCAATCCTTCTGAATTATATACTTCAGATGCCAACATGAAAAACGCCAAATGCATCAGCCATTTTAACGATGGTTGGTTGGCAAATAAATCTTTAAGCTTTCCAGAAAAATACAGTTTCAAAAATGAGAAAGGATTAACCGTAGAATATTGGGTAATGAAACCCTACGGCTATGAAGCTGGAAAAAAATATCCCGCTATTCTAGACATTCATGGAGGACCAACCGCTATGTGGGGACCTGGTGAATCCAGCATGTGGCATGAGTTTCAGTACTATGCAGCCAAGGGCTATGTGGTGGTTTATGGTAATCCTAGAGGTTCTGGTGGTTATGGTGCAGAATTCTTAAAAGCCAATTTGAATGATTGGGGTAAGGGACCTACTTATGACGTGTTAACCTATCTAGACAAAGCCGTGGCGCTTGGATTTATTGATAGTTCTAAACTAGCCGTAACAGGTGGTTCTTATGCCGGTTATTTAGTGGCTTGGATCATTAGTCATGACCAACGATTTAAAGCAGCTTGCGCGCAAAGAGGTGTTTATGATTTAGGTACTTTTTTTGGAGAGGGTAACGCCTGGAGATTGGTGCCAAATTATTTTGGCGGTTATCCTTGGGAGGCTGCAGCCAAACCCAATATTGAAAGAGAATCACCCATTAATTATGTATCAGATATTCATACCCCCTTTATCATTTTTCATGGAGAGAATGATTTGCGCACAGGCGTGATTCAAAGTGAAATGTTGTACAAGAGTTTGAAAGTGATGGGACGCACGGTAGAATATGTGCGTCATCCAGGAGGCACCCATGAATTAACCAGAACCGGTAATAACCGTCAAAGAATTGACCAAATGCTACGCACCATGGAATTCTTTGAAAGATTTATCAGTCATTAATCTAGTGAAGGGTTTTTAACCAATCTTGGATTCCAAGTGTTACTTTTTTAGCAACGTCTAATTTAAACTTGGGATCCATGATTTTTTTCTCGTCTTCTGGATTGCTTAGAAAAGCAATCTCTAATAAGACATTGGGAAAATCGGTTGGGGCATTGAGTGTAAAATTAAAATTGCCCACATTCCCAAACTCTTCCAATTTCAAGGTTAGCATTTGTTTGAGCAAGGCTTCAGATAAGGGTCTAAAACCTATATGCTTGTAGTAAGTACTTACACCTTTAACGGCACTATTAGCCGATGAATTCAGGTGTAAACTAATTAGAAAATCAGGGTTCTGTTGTTGTAGAAATAGTACCCGATCTTTCATGTCAAAACTGGTATCATTGTTGCGGGTCATCACCACTTTTTTGACTCCCAGTTTTTTCAAATTCTTTTCTAGGGCTTTTGCAAAAAGCAATGTGGCTTCTTTTTCAACCACATGGTATTTACTGCTTTCTGCACCAGAATTATTGCCACCATGACCTGCGTCAATGGCAATGACCATTTTTTTGAAATCTGGCAAAACGGGTTGTCTTCTTACTTGTACCACCAAATTCTTTCCCTTATAACCAATGGAATAACCCCAGTGTTGTTGGTGTTTGAGCTCAATGGTTACGCGCACTACATCGTCCTCTACCTGATTGTAATAAAGGTTCTTTACCTCTTTGAGTGTTTTGAGTTGGGTAATCCAATTTGTATTAGTTTGAACGCCATATAGGTCTATCATAATTCTAGACGGCTCAATTTCCATCCAGCTTTTATAAGGCAGGTTTTCTTCCATTCTAATCTGCACTACATCATATAAAGTATCGCCTTTGGCCAAAAAAGAACCCGTGAGATAAAAGGGTTTTAACTTGGTTATAGAATCTGGTTTTAGATAAGATTTGTCAATATAAGCGCTATGATATTTAGACAACTGAACAGCATAAAGATCTTTGGTACTATCTATTACTTTCAATAAAACATTGGTGTCTATATAGCCAATCTTGGTGCCTCCTAATCGGTCTTCACCAAGGCCATAAGATAGAGAAGGCAACTTACCAGTAGTTTTGGCCAACCAAAAAGCGGGTTTGGTTTTTTGAGCCTGAATCAAGCAAAAATTGAAGGCGAACAGCAGCGTCAAAAATGTTCTCATAACTTGAAGATAAAAAAAAAGGGCATGTTGCCATGCCCCCTGCTACTTAAACCTGTTGTATCAAACTAAACGAAAACACTTAGTTGCGTTCCGCAGCTACAATACCACGGAAATAACCTATGGATTCTGCAATGCCTGGCATTGGATCACCCATGTCTTTCTCAAATTCAATGCTACACATACCTGTGAACTTTACTTTGTACAATGCCTGTACAACAGCTGGATAATTGATTACTCCCCTCCCCATTTCAACGGCTTTGCCGTCTTTGGCAGCTAGTGTAACGTCTTTGATATGTAAGTCAAACAAACGGTCTTTATAATCTTTGATGGCTTTTTCAGGCGCAGTTCCAGCACGCACTGCATGACCTACATCAATACACATACCCATTCTTGGATCCATGTTTTTGATTCTATCATACACGTCTTTTGGAGCTGGATATAATTTGTCTTCAGGACCATGGTTGTGAATGGCCAATTTAATACCGGTAGCTTTTACTTGGGTTTCTGAATATTCAATCAGGTCATAATTGGGTACACCTACAATTAAGTCTACCCCTACTTTTTTAGCGTATTGAAAAGCTTGGTCAACAGCTTCCTTGGTTTTCATGTAAATCACACCCACCGCATAAATATTAATTCCTGCAGCTTTGAATTTGCCCAAAACCTCGGCAATTTTCTCATCCGTGCTGTTCAACGGCAGGTGAAATTCCTTTAATGAAAGATTGGTTACCCCAATTCTTTTCATCATGGCAATGGACTGCTCCACATTGAATTTGACAAACGTGTAACCTGCTACGCCAATATTTAAAGGTTCTTGAGCAGCAGATGCAGGGCTTGTTTCAGACCCAATGGCTGCTTTGCCCATGATGGGTACAATGGCTGATCCAGCCAAACCCAATACGGTTTTTTGAAGGAAGTTCCTACGAGAAGACATGGCAATCAATGATTTAATCTTGAAGAATGGTTAGTCGGAAAAGCATTTCCGTACTGTGAATTTGCGATTTTTATCTAGTAGCCCTTACAAATTGCCCATTTAATTTTACGAAACCGATATAGTTTTTAGACCTAAAAAGTAAAGGCCTTAGTACTTGTGATACTAAGGCCTTATACTGAGCAAGCAATCGTAAGATTATCGAAAGGTTAAATTTAGAGAAATAATTCAATTACTCCCAAATTTATTTCTTAGAACTTATAACCACCGTCTGCAATCATTTTATCAGCAATCCTACGTCTGGCGTCTTTGCTGTTAAAGGGTTCTACTTTGGTGAACCTTTTTAGTCCAATATGCATCATTCTGAGCTCATCGCCATCGGCAAAGCTATTCAGCGCGTCTTTACCGGCTTTGTTGATCCTATCCGCTGCGTCATAGAGATAAACATGCATCATATCAGCTTGAATATTGGCGGCCTGCTCACCCTTGGTTTGGGTCAGTTTCATCACGCGCAATAAAGCAGATTCAGCATGGAATACTTCAATGCTCATATCGGCAATATTCATCAGAATCTCTTGCTCTTTGTCAAGACTCATCATCAGTTTTTGAACCGCAGCACCTGCTACCATTAAAATAGCTTTCTTAAAGTTGTTAATATACTTGCGCTCTTTTGCAAATGGTGCATCATCATCGCTATTAAAATCAGGAATGCTCATGAGTTCTTTTTGAACCGCCATAGCTGGTCCCATTAAGTCAAGCTTACCCTTCATGGCGCGCTTCAACACCATGTCTACGGTCAAGAGACGGTTGATTTCATTGGTACCTTCATAGATACGGTTAATCCTGCTATCGCGATAGGCTCTAGAGATAGCATACTCATCACTAAAGCCATTGCCACCATGCACTTGCACACCTTCATCTACTACATAATCTAAAGTCTCGCTACCAAATACTTTTAAGATGGCACACTCAATGGCAAACTCTTCTGCCGCACCCAATAAAGATTCTGCAAAGGATTTACCACTGGCTTCTGCTTCGTGCTCATTATCATCAATCCATTTTGATGTACGATACAAGGCAGATTCGCAAACCCATAAACGGGTAGCCATTTCTGCTAACTTGTATTTAATAGCACCAAATCTTGAAATAGAGATCTTGAATTGTTCACGCGCAATAGCGTATTCAACGGTGGTGTTCAAAGCGTGTTTGGCACCACCAAGTGTTGCAGCACATAATTTTAAACGACCAATGTTTAAGATATTGAATGCTATGATATGGCCCTTGCCAATTTCACCCAATAAATTTTCAACAGGCACTTTGCAATCTTGGAAATACAATTGAACTGTTGAAGATCCTTTGATCCCCATCTTATGTTCTTCTGGACCTTGTGTAAAGCCTTCCATACCACGCTCTACAATAAATCCAGTGAATTTATCTCCGTCAATTTTTGCAAAGACAGTATACACATCTGCAAAACCACCATTGGTGATCCAGCATTTTTGACCATTCAGAATATAGTGTTTTCCGTCATCGCTCAGTTTAGCTGTACTCTTAGCGCCAAGGGCATCAGAGCCACTATTGGGTTCTGTTAAACCATAAGCACCCTTCCACTCACCACTGGCTAATTTTGGAATATATTTTTCTTTCTGAGCATCGGTTCCAAAATACAAAATGGGCAAAGAACCAATTCCGGTATGTGCTGCAATGGCCACAGAAAAAGAATAGCCACCACCAAGACCTTCATTCACAATAGTAGAAGTGATAAAGTCTTTACCCAATCCGCCGTATTGTTCGGGGAATGAAGTAGAGAGCAATCCTTGTTCACCAGCTTTCTGAACCAGCGATGGCATCAAACCTGGTTCTAATTTTTCAATCCTATCAATGATGGGAATGATTTCTGTGGTCAGAAACTGTTGGCACATGTCCATGACCATTTGTTGTTCTTCATTAAAGTCTTCCGGGATAAAAGTATCCATTGGATTACTTTCTTTGATAATCCATTCGCCGCCTTTTAAGGCTGTTTTGTTGTTGGTTTCCATGGAAGAAATGTTTGTTTTTGTTATGGCAATTATTATGTTAGGTTGTCGTACACTCTTTGAAAAACATCTTTTACAATATCAATATCTTCTTTTTTCACACCAACCAAGGCTTCACTCATGGTTTGGTTAGCAAGATCAATAGTGAGCTGTTGTAAGTTCTTCGCAGGTTCTGTTAAACAAACCAGGTTAATCCGTCTATCTGTTTTAGAAGGCATTCTTTTAACCAAGGATTGCTTTTCTAAATTGTCAATCAAGCGGGTAATACTGGGCTTGTCTCTAAAAGTTCTATTGCACAGCTCCTGTTGGCTCAAACAATCTTCCTTCCACAAATGGTACAAAACACTCCATTGTTCAATAGTGATTTCTAATCCTGCCTGTCTAAAATTCTTCTGAAGTCTTCTAGCCACGGCAGTAGATGCCATGCCATTGATGACGCTATATAATTCTCCTCTTTTGAAATGGTTGTTTGGCATATAGTTAGTTATGCAACTAAATCAAAGTACGTGAGTTTAAGCTAGAATACCAAGTATTTTACTGTTAATTTTCTGTAGACATTTAAAATGGTAGAAGCCCTCAATGGATTGGCTTAGGTAATTGATCTCTTTCACAGATTATGCCGCATTGAATCGTTTTGCAGAAATAGCCGTTTCTTTGTTTATGCTTCAAACGGTTTTTTATATCAGCCTTGGTTTATTGACAGCATATGGATTATTGATCCTGCTCTATAGACGCTGGTTTTTGATGCTGGAACCTTTTAAACCCAACAAAACCAAGGATGCCATTACCCGTTTTAGCATTGTTATTCCAGCTAGGGATGAGCAGGACAATATTGGCGCCTGTTTAAAGTCTATTCTGGCCAACCATTATCCAAGCCATCTATTTGAAATTATTGTAGTCAATGACCATTCAACCGATGGAACAGCAGCAGTTGTTAAGGCAATGCAAGAAGATCATCCGCAGTTGAAACTAATCAACCTGGCAGACCATCTAGGGGCTGGTTTAAATGCTTATAAGAAAAAAGCTATTGAATTAGCCATTTCCCAAACAACCGGTGACTGGATCATTACCACCGATGCAGATTGCATTGTAAAAGAAAACTGGTTGGCCTTATTTGATGCCTATATTCAGGAAACTGGCGTTGTATTTGTAGCTGCCCCAGTACAGTTTCAGCATACGGGTAGCTTTATCTCCATTTTTCAACTTCTAGACTTTATGAGTTTGCAAGGAATTACTGCAGCCGCAGTAGGTGCAGGGGCACATTCCATGTGCAATGGGGCAAATCTAGCTTATCAGAAAAAAGCTTTTTATGAAGTTGGGAAATTTGCAGGAATAGATCAGATTGCCTCCGGCGATGATATGTTACTGATGCAAAAAATGAGAAACGCATTTCCTGGAAAACTGGGATTTTTATATCATCAGGGCGCCATTGTTAGCACCCTACCTATGCCCAATTGGAAACAGTTTATCAATCAAAGAATTCGCTGGGCTAGTAAGGCAACTCATTACCAAGACAAGAGCATATTCTGGGTATTACTCTTGGTGTATTTGGTAAATCTGAGCCTTATACTATTATTTATCCTGGGATTTTTTCAAGGAACACTTGGTCAATTCTTTTATTTACTCTTTTTCAAAACCGGGGTGGAATTGTTCTTCCTCTATCCTGTGAGCAGGTTCTTTGGCCAAACTGCACAGCTCTTCTATTTCCCTATCATGCAGCCCCTGCATATTTGTTACACGGTGATTGCCGGTTGGTTAGGAAAATTTGGCAATTATCAATGGAAGGGAAGAAACACAAAATAAAAACTGCACAGTTCATTGGGGTAAACTGTTAGCTAATGCGCTTGTTTGCTTTCAGGCCACCAAGCGTAGACCATCAAACCAATCATTGCAATAAGCATAAACGGAAAAAGCAAAAAGGATTTCATAGTGATTTGATTTGGTTTATAATATTGAGACTTGGGAATATAAGCAAGGTTTAATCTTGAATTATTAAATCTAGCGTCCTTAAATAAGATACTCTTTAATGCCAAGTTCGTTGCCTAAGCAAATACTTAATCGGTGAAAATCCTCTTAGGAAAGGTGAGTAAGGGGTTTGTTGAAAATGAACTAAGCTAATAGCATTTGCTCTTCTCTGAGTTTCTGGTCTAAGACTAACAAGATTCCTAAACTCAGCCAAAAAAGACTACCCAATTTATCCGTTTCAATCATGTCACTCATAAAATTGACCACTCCCAACATAGAGAGAACTAGGCCAATACATAGTGACACTTGACTGAAAAATTGGTTTTGGAATTGGTGGTATAAAGATTGGGCTTTGAGTAACATACCAAAATAGAGGGCACAAAAAAGCATCAAACCAACAATCCCCTGTTCACACAAAGTGAGCAAGAAATAATTGTGCACGGTGCTATGTTCTGGATTATCACTGACCCAGGTTTGAAACCTATTAACAGTATAAGACTTGTATTGATTGTAAAAACTATTGGGACCAAAACCAGTAATAGGTCTTTCTACAAACATATTAAACCCAGCTACCCATCTATAAAATCGCTCTGCATTTGAAACATCTTTTAAAGCAACTGTTGCGGCTAAATGTTCTTTAATATCGGTATGAAAAATGGTACGGTCATGATCTGGCGCAAAGCGCATATAATGGTAATCTGTAACCAACCAGCTAGTGATAACCACCAATAGAACAACTGCCCCTATCAGCACCTGCTTCATCCATTTTTTTTGAATCACATAATTAATGGCTACTCCTACCAATAGTGCCAACCATGCACCCCTTGAATAAGCAAAGACCAAGGCAATGGTACCAAGAATCAAACCACGTTTGATCCAAATCTTATTGGTGTTTTCCTGAGGTGTTAATTGATACATGACCCAAGCAACGGGTAGCATACAAACCAACATGGCTGAATAGTTCACGTGGTTTCTAAAAAATGGGAAAATGGTTTTCTTTACTAGTTCAAAAGAGAACCCATAATAACTATGCCTAACCAAGGTTTGAAAAGCCAAAAAAAACATGGGAACCAACAAATAGATGGCCATTTTGCTAATCCGCTCTTGGCTATCTAATAGAATTTGTGGTAGTATTACAAAGGGAATAATGTACCAGATTCTAGCTAAAAAAAACTTATAACCTAACATGGGATTGTCAGCATAGGAGGCACTTAAAAAACTCCAGCCCATCATTAAGACTACCAGAAAAAAAAGTGGTGCTGTTTTTAAATATTTGGGGAATGCTGTAGGTTGGTGCAAAAATTTCAATATTGCTATTCCTGTTAATAGTAACATGAGTGGTTCATCTGGAAAATCTAAACCCAAAGAACTTGTTACTTGTAATTCCGTTGAAAAGGGGATTAACACTATCAATAACCAAAACAATTGCTCTGTTCTGTTAACACAATAATCAAAGACCAATGGAAATAATAACCAAGCAAAAGGAAAAGTAAAAACCAAAGGTTCTC
>CALRXZ020000027.1:0-33895 GCA_943372255.1 Chitinophaga pinensis | reverse complement strand
CCGGCTGATTGACCCGTGAGTAAAACACAGGGTTGTAACCTTGTACTTCCATTGGCCAGGTTGGATACAGAAATGCCTTTTTCACAAACAACTAGTCCATTGAGTTTCTCTGGAATCAAGGCCCCTAGGGGGATATTAAATGAGTAGATACCAGGGAAATTAATTTTTGGCGCTGCCGGATTTTTACCGTGGTGATGATCCACAGGATAATCGCCCACAGCAATTCCTGTTCTGTACAATGCTTGATCCTGATCAAATGGATGGTGCATGTATGGAAGACTTAACCTGACAACTCCCTTTAATCTTCTACCTTCTCTGTGGTAAGGCATTAGTGCCAAATAGTCCTTGCTAGGAAATTGTGTGGTATCTAATCCAATATGTTTAAAGCCTAGTGTATTTTGCAAATAGTAAACAAATGCAAGGGTATATTTTTTGGCAGGCAAATAAAATGCTTCGCGATTAATTGGTTTGATCTTCACCCCGTCTATAAAATAATCATTACCATGCGCTGGCCAGTTGAGCATATATTTTCCTTTGGGCAATTTGCCATAGTCTAATACTTTTTGGGTATTGGCTTCATAGGGTTTACCAAAAGGGCATGGCGCTTCACTGGTGCTGCAGTCAAAATCTTTTAAACTATTCCAATCAAAACTTTCTTTTTTAATCAGGATTTTTTCAGATGCATTTGCCCCATAATCTTGTAAGGTTGCTGCCCAAGTAAGGTCTTGGATAATATTGTTGGTGCCGGGTGCTTCCTTTTCACCACTGTAAGCAGCCGATTCCATGCCTAAGTCAAAACCCGCACCAGCATTGGCATAGACATCACCAAGATCTGTTCCATCAACTACCAGTTTAGCTTGAATGGTTAAGTATTTTTTTTGTGTATTGATAAAACGAATGGATTTTATTTTGCCATTTTGCACATAGGCCGAATCAAAATACCAACCATAGAGAACGGTTAGATTTTTTTCTTTTGCAGCCCATGCCTTGAAAATACTATCGGCAACATATGGTTCAAACAAAGTATTGCTGACCCATCCGGTATTCAATTGTTTGCGACCATAGTGTTGGTATAGTGCCTGTCTAAATTCTTCCCAAATGCCACTTGGTAATAAGTGATTACCATCTGTAGCAGTTACACCTGCAGCTGAGAGCATGCCTCCCAACCATGCTGTTGATTCCACTAAAATGGTAGGTACTCCCATTCTGGCAGCTTGAATGGCAGCTGCGGTTCCTCCGGTTGATCCACCAACAACTAGAATGCTTGTTGCATTTGATTGTGCAACAGTTTTTGTAAAACAGCCAAGGCCAAATAGGATTGGCAGAATAAAATGTTTCATGCAAGTTTTCATTTTTGAAGAATGCTGTTTCTAACCAAGAGACAGGCTCCCATAATACCAGCAGATAGTGCCAGTTTAGAAGTTTTTAGGGGAGTATCATTATTGACCAAGCTGGAACTGTACTTGTTCAAAGAACTTTTAATAGGCAGTCTCAAATAATCATTGGTGGTAGAAAGCAGACCACCCAAGATTACCAATTCTGGATTAAATATATTGATAAGTGAAGCCATGGCTTTACCCAATTTTTCTCCAATTACCGCCATACATTCAATGGCCAGCATATCGTCTTGGTTACAAGCTTGTACAATCTCTTCTAAGCTAATCTGGTTGAGTTCTTTTTTATTGTTGAGCAGGATACTTCCAAAACCAGCAGCAAGTTTTTCTTGTAACAGACTCACCAAGGCTTCGCCCGATGCTTCTGTTTCTAAGCAACCCTTCTTACCACAATGGCAGATGATTTCATTGTCAAAAAATGGAATATGGCCAAACTCTCCAGAGAAACCAGATTTACCATAATAGATTTCTCCATTGATGATAATGCCCAAACCAATCCCATGGTCTATATTAATAAAAAGAATGTCTTTTTCCTTTTCCACAACCCCACAGCAATATTCACCAAATGCCATGGCCCTAGAATCATTGTCTATATAAGTTGGAATTCCTGTTTCTTTTTCAATGATGATACCAAGTGGAAATTTGGTAAAATGAAAAAAGTTGTAGTTGTAGCCTGTATTATGATCAATCCTTCCTGTAAGGTTGATGCCAATTCTTAAAATCTTTGGCATGGACACCCCCGAATGTTTGATAAAATCTTTGATGATCTCTATCAGGTTATCTAGAGAACCTTGGTTGTTTTGTAATGAGTAGGGGATATTCTCTTTTACTTTCACCAAGTTTTTTTTAAAGTCCATGAGTCCAATGGTTACATGGTTCTTGGTTACTTCTACTCCCATAAAAAAGCCGGCATCGGCCCCCAGGCCAAACATATTGGCCCTTCTGCCTCCAGTACTGTCAATTTTCCCAATTTCCTTCATGAGCCCTTCTTCTATCAATTCATTGACCGTGCTGGTGATTTTTGGGGTACTAATATTTAAAGTCTGACCCAGATCGGCAATTGTAGCAGTTTCATGGACATCTAAGTAGCGAATAATACTTTTTTTAAGGGCCATATTCTTATAAGCTACCCCCGCCAAAGAAACTTCGTTGATATTTTTTAAAAAGCTCATAGACTCTTCAATTTCTTTTACAAATTAAGCTATTGGAACTAAATAAATATTAATTAGTTGGCAAAAGTCAATCAAAAAAAAGAAGCCATGGTCTGGTGACTTGTAGGAACTGTACTACAAATTTCTCTAGCGTACTACAGTAGATATCAAGTTTGCTTGATTGACTGGGGACGCAGGTTGCAGTTGTTTTGTATTGTCAAAAACAAGCAATAATACAATATTCAAAAGGCAACTTAAAATAAGCAAATCATGACAAACTACTACTACAGCAACGGACAACAACCAGCTCATAGCAACTTGTTTCAATTTCTAATTGATTTTGTTAACCATAGTTTCAGCATCGCTAGCATGCCTTTGGAAAAACCAGTTCAGACATTGGTTCAATTACCAAGCTCACCCTATTTAAAGAAAATCAATCAGCTTGGAGCAAACAAACAAGAACAACTGATTACTATTCATATCTAATATTTGGAAAAATTTCCCAATTATGGAATTTTAATAAAATATTGGAAATATTAATTAGCTGATTTTCAATGTTTTATTCGTATTTCTCTTTTTGGCATCAAAATCGCTCATCCCTAATAAATCAATTTTATGCTTAACAAATCATCCCTATCGTTTGTCTTCATCTTAGCTCTGACGGTTATGTCCTGTCAAAAAGCTGCAGACGTACAATCCAACAACAACAATCCCGCTGCGCCAATTAACAAAGTAGCACCCGACGGATTCAATTATCAGACAACTAAAGCAGTTGCTGTTAGTATTACAGCGTTAACTAACGCCAACAAGCCTATAGCAGGTGTTCCTGTAAATGTTTATAGTACTGTTAAAGGTGCTATTGGACAACTCTTATTTAAAGGCATTACCAATGCTCAAGGTCAAATTGTAACTAGGGCTACAATTCCTTCTTATATGGATACTGTAGTAGTTGATGCCAATTTTGTGGGTCTGATTCACAATGCATTAGTTACTGTAAATGGCAATAGTCTAAATTGTATTTTAGGCGGAGCCGATGGTTACGGTGGTAATGTAGTTGGTACACTTAGTGTAAATGAAAGTAAATCAACTGCTATTGCCAATACCATTATCAGAGGAACTAATTCTGTAAATGGTACCCATGTAACCATGGATTTAAACGGTATTAAAACTGATACTAAATTCAGTTACTTAGGCGATTATGATGGAAGCGGTAGACCAAAATATTTAACAAGACCAGGAGATGAAATCTCTGTAGATATGTTGAATACTATTAACGTCTCTTTACCTGAAAGTTATAAAGTACCAAAGTTACACCCTGAGTATATTGCCAAAGATGCTACCTCTAATATTGTGATCATAGAAGATGCAGAAGTTTGGTTAACCTTTACTTATGAAGGTGCTGGTTATAGAAATGCTTTGGGTTTCTATACCTATGATAGCAAAAATCCTCCTCAGTCTGTGGAAGATATTAAAGAAATCAAATTTGTATTTCCAAATACTAGTTTAAAATTCAGTGGCGGTAACATGGTATCAGGAGATAAAGTTAATATTGGAACCTTTAAAGCAGGTACAACCATTGGCCTTGTTTTATTCCAAGACGCTTGGAATGGTAAAGATGTTAGTGTTGGTGCAACTGCATTATTCTCTAATGAAAATTTGAATCCTGAAAAAGATGAGAGCCTTCGCAGACACAATGTATTGTTGAAGTACAAAGACACTTATATTATTGGCTTTGAAGATATTACTAGAGATAGTTGGGCTTGTGATCAGGATTTTAATGACCTGATGATCTATGCAACTTCTAATCCAATTACAGCCATTGATACTGATGGTGTAAATGAAGCAGAGAAACCAGTTGATACAGATGGTGACGGTGTAATGGATATTTTTGACGCATATCCTACTGATCCAGAAAGAGCGTATATCAACTATTATCCTTCTAAAGATACTTGGGGAACCTTAGCATTTGAAGATATGTTCCCAAGTTCTGGAGACTATGATTTGAATGATTTGGTAATGTCTTACAGATATACCATGATTTCAAATGCAAAGAATGATGTGGTAGAAATGAATGCAGAATACCAACCTTTGGCCAATGGTGCCGCATATAAAAATGCTTTTGGCGTACAATTCCCATTTGCTGCTGACTTAATTAGATCTGCAAAAGGTCAAAAAGTAAGTACCGGTTTAGCCAAGCTGAATGGTAATGGAACCGAAGCTGGACAAAGCAAAGCAGTAATCATGCCTTTTGATGATGTATCAGCGGTGCTCTTTAACCCAGGTGGAGCTTATTTTGCCAACACACGTATGGATTATGACAAAGTAAAAGCTGATCCAATCTCTGTATTCATCAGTTTTGTGTCACCTATTTCTACCAGTACTTTAGATATTGCAAACAATAATCCATTCTTGGTAAGCAACCAGCGTAGGGGTTATGAAGTACACCTACCAGGCTTTGCTCCAACAGATTTGGCTGATCTAAAATTATTGGGAACTGGCGAAGATGATTCTGATCCAAGGTCTAATAGGTACTATGTTACCAAAGACAATCACCCATGGGCATTGAATTTTGCAGGCAGCTTTATCCATCCAATTGAGAGTGCTGCAATCAATACTGCTTACCTGCGTTTCTTTGACTGGGCTCAATCTGGTGGAACTAGCTACCGTGATTGGTATAGCAATACAGGATCAGGTTACAGAAATAATTCAAACCTATTTACCAAGTAATTCCCCCACCTTTTTATAGCGTTGTTGATTTTTCATGGAAGCTGCAGAAATGCAGCTTCTTTTTTATTTAAAAGGAGGATTCTTTCACTGACTATATACAGTCCACCAAAGCTGATCAAAATTCAGACAGGGTAGTCTATTATTTGGATTTTTGTCCCAATATTGGAAATAAATGCAAACCATTAAAAATAATAAATATTTGAATATCAATGTTTTATCAGCAATTACATTTTTGGCATCAAAATAGATTATCTATAGTAAATCACAAACATGCTTAACAAATTATCCCTATCATTTGTCGTCCTGCTTGCTTTGACAATTATGTCTTGCCAAAAAGCAGCCGATGTTCAGTCTAACGCTGGTAATCCAACAGCTCCTATAAATAAAGTTGCCCCTGATGGATTCAATTATCAGACAACAAAGGCAGTTGCAGTAAATATTACCGCAATGACAAACACCAACAAATCCATTAGTGGTGTTCCAGTGAATATTTATAGTACTAGTAATGGTAATATTGGAAAACTATTATTTAAAGGTGTAACAAATGCACAGGGTCAAATTATCACAGAAGCTACTATTCCTTCTTATATGGATACCGTAGTGGTAGATGCCAATTTTGTGGGTTTAATTCACAATGTATTGGTTACCGTAAAAGGCAATAGTATGAATTGCACTTTAGGCGGTGCAGACGGATATGCTGGTAATGTAGTTGGAACGCTTAGTGTTAATGAAAGCAAATCAACTGCCATTGCCAATACCATTATTAGAGGAACTAATTCTGTTAATGGTACCCAAGTAAGCATGGATCTGAACGGTATTAAAACCGATACTAAATTCAGTTACTTAGGCGATTATGATGGAAGCGGTAGACCAAAATATTTGACCACTCCTGGTGATGAGATCAGCGTAGATATGTTGAAAACAATCAACGTTTCTTTACCAGAAAGTTATAAAGTACCTAAACTGCACCCAGAATATATTACAAAAGGCGCTACTTCAAATATTGTTATTATAGAAGATGCAGATGTTTGGTTAACCTTTACCTATGAAGGTGCTGGTTATAGAAATGCTTTGGGTTTCTATACCTATGACAGCAAAACGCCTCCACAAACCGTGGCAGATATTAAAGAAATCAAATTTGTATTCCCAAATGCTAGTTTAAAAGGCGCTGGTGGTAACATGCTATCAGGTGATAAAGTAAAAATTGGAACCTTTAAAGCAGGAACCACTATTGGCCTTGCTTTGTTCCAAGACGCATGGAATGGTACAGATGTTAGAGTTGGTGCAACTGCATTATTCTCTAATGATAATTTGAATCCTGAAAAAGATGAGACCCTTCGCAAACACAATGTAATGTTGAAGTACAATGATACCTACATTATAGGTTTTGAAGATATCCGCAGAGACTTGGCGTCTTGTGACCAAGACTTTAATGACCTGATGTTCTATGCAACTTCAAATCCAGTTACGGCCATTGATACAGATGGTGTTGAAGAAGCTGAGAAACCAACAGATACAGATGGAGATGGCGTAATGGATATATTTGATGCATATCCTACTGATCCAGAAAGAGCTTATATCAACTATTATCCTTCTCAGGATACTTGGGGAACCCTAGCATTTGAAGATATGTTCCCAAGTTCTGGTGACTATGATTTGAATGATTTGGTAATGTCTTACAGGTATACCATGATTTCAAATGCAAAAAATGATGTAGTAGAAATGAATGCAGAATACCAACCATTGGCCAATGGTGCTGCTTATAAAAATGCATTTGCTGTTCAATTCCCATTTGCTGCTGACCTAATTAGATCTGCAAAAGGTCAAAAAGTAAGTACTGGTTTAGCTAAGTTGAATAGTAATGGTACAGAAGCTGGACAAAGCAAAGCGGTTATCATGCCTTTTGATGATGTATCAGCGGTGCTCTTTAACCCAGGTGGAGCTTATTTTGCCAACACGCGTATGGATTATGACAAAGTAAAAGCTGATCCAATCTCTGTATTCATCAGTTTTGTATCACCAATTTCTGCCAGAACCTTAAATATTGGAAACAGTAATCCATTCTTGATAAGCAACCAACGTAGGACTCATGAAGTGCACCTACCAGGATTTGCTCCAACAGATTTGGCTGATTTAAAATTACTAGGAACAGGAGAAGATGATTCTGACCCAAAATCTAATAGGTATTATGTTACTAAAGACAATCACCCATGGGCTTTGAATTTTGCAGGCAGCTTTATCCATCCAATTGAAAGCGCTGCAATCAATACTGCTTACCTGCATTTCTTTGACTGGGCTCAATCAGGCGGAACTAGCTACCGCGATTGGTACTCAAATACTGAATCAGGATATAGAAATAATTCTAACCTATTTACCAAGTAATTCCCCACCCTTTTATAGCGTTGTTGATTTTTCATGGAAGCCGCAGTAATGCGGCTTCTTTGTTTTATTTAAGTGATGGATTCTTCCATTGGGTGTTCACTGAATTCATTTTGGTCCTCAAGATTATTTTGGCAAAACCCAATGTAGCATCTATTTTGAATGCAAATCTTTCTTGGCCAATAGCAATATTGGCAATGGTTTGATATTCGTCAGCAAGGCCTTTTTTAAATTGGTTGGCACTAGTTTGTAAAATTGCAACCATTCCTTTCTTTGTATAAGACTTCCAATGCAAAATCAAACTATCAGCTTGTTGCTCTAAACGTGGATGAGAAATAGCAACAGCTCCTGTTAAGGGAACCCCGTCTAATTCTTCTTGGTTGATTTTGGGTAAATCAATTTTTTGAAAACGCGCTATAGTAGGTAATAGGTCTACAATGGCAGGGTTATTGGCTTGAAAATAAGCGTTGGTATTTTTTAAATTAGAAACCACCCAAGTGGTTCTCTCTCTCTCAGATTGACCACCATGATTTTTTCCTGTAGCTGCGTCTCTTCCATGATCGGTAGTAATGACGATTAACCAATCTTCTGCAAAATATTTCTGTCTATACTCAATGGCATCCCAGATTTTGCCCATTTCTTGATCTAAATAGCCAATGGCTTTTTCCATCTGTGGGCTATCGCCATATCTATGACCCATATCGTCTGTATGTTCTAAATAAATCCAAGACAAATCTGGTGCATTAGCCCTAATGCAACTATCGGCCTTGGCCACCACATAATCATCTATTAAATGGGTGTAGATAGAACCTTTGTCATGCGGAAATTGCAGGGTATCTAATTCATATCCGTCAAAAGCATAGTCTACTTTAAAACCACCAGTTGATGGCAAACCATCACCAACTAATTTGGTCCTATTGTCTAACCAGGTAGAAAATATGGCCGTCTTTTTTTTCGGATCCTGATTTTTTAAGTAGCGAAAAATGCTCCAATAATGGTAATTGGGATCCTTAATATCATTGTTGATGACCTGGTGTTTATTGGCCCAGGTACCTGTGATCAGATTATTATATCCGGGTGCAGAAATGGTTGGCGTTTGGTTATAAGTTCCCTTGATGCCACCTACAAAAGCCCGTTTGTAAAAACCCTTTGCAATAATCTTGTCTATATTGGGTTTGTTGGCTTTTTCTAATAAATCCGCGGGAATACCATCAGCAATGACAAATACAACTTTTGGTGTTTTTGGTTGGGCAATCAGGTCTTTAGGAATGCTGGATACTATGATTAATAGCAACAAAAACCAATAAATTGAAAAGGACTTTTTCATAGAAAGCAAAAATGAGTTTTCTAAATGTAATTCAATATGATGATTTTGTAAACTTGGTTCTAGTCCAAATAAAGTACATTTAAAAAAAAGTCCATGCCGGATTTTCAGATAGATCCCAATATTGCCCGAGCCAAAACCATTGCCAAGGAATTCTATTTAGATGCCCAATATTTTGAAGCGTCTAAAGAAACCATTTTTGCCAAGAGCTGGCAGTATCTTGGTCACAAGCAACAAGTGCAAGATCCGGGACAAGTACAACCTGTTATTTTATTGGAAAAATATTTGGATGAACCCTTGATCCTAACCAAGGACCAAGAAGGTAAAACGCACTGCTTACCCAATGTATGTAATCACCGCGGCAACCTACTTTGTTATGATGCTTGTAATACCAAACAAATCCGATGCAAGTATCATGGAAGATTATTCCATCTAAATGGAACATTTATCTCCATGCCGGAATTCCGTGAGGTAGAAAATTTTATTCCTGAAAATAATCACTTGCAACAATTGCCTTTGTTTGAATGGGCGGGACTATATTTTACCAGTTTAAATCCTGTAATGCCTGCTGGGGCTTATTTTCAAGAGATGATGGATAGGGTTAGTTGGTTGCCCTTAGACAAAATGGTTCATCGCCCAGACCTAGGTCAGGAGTTTGAAGTACAGGCCAATTGGGCACTCTATTGCGAGAATTATTTAGAAGGGTTTCATATTCCCTTTGTGCATCCTGCACTAAATGCAGTAATTGATTTTAAAAATTATAGCACGGAATTATTCGCTTATTCTAATTTACAATTGGGTATTGCTAAGGATACGGAGGCGGCTTTTGATATTCCAGTCACATCAGCGGATTACGGAAAACGTGTGGCTGCTTATTATTTTTGGGTTTATCCCAATCTGATGTTTAATTTTTATCCCTGGGGATTGTCTCTAAATGTAATTGAACCAGTAACGCCAACTACTACCAAAGTGCGGTTCTTGAGTTTTGTTTATGATGAAAGCAAATTAGATCTAGGGGCTGGTGCTGGTTTGAATTCAGTTGAAGCAGAAGATGAGGAAGTAGTGCAGAATGTGCAAAAAGGTATTCGCTCAAGGTTTTATAAACATGGTAGGTATGCAGTGCATAGGGAACAAGGCACGCATCATTTTCATTCCCTGATAGCCCAATCATTCAAGCATGACGGAACTCAAGCGTAGCTTATCTGCTAATACCACTATTGCCCTAGTGATAGGTGGGATTATTGGCTCTGGCATTTTCATGAAACCAGCACTCATGGCTTCTCAACTAGGATCTCCTTGGTTGTTATTGAGTGCTTGGGTGGTAGCTGGTGTTGTTACACTATTTGGTGCCTTAAGTAATGCAGAAGTTGCCTGTATGTTTCCTGAAACTGGTGGGCAGTATGTATTCTTTCAAAAAATGTATGGCAATGGCTTTGCCTTTTTATATGGGTGGAGTGCATTTGCCGTTTTTAATACTGCAGGTAATGCTTCTGTGGCTTGGGTATTTTCTCAGTACATCAATTATTTTATAGAATTACCAAGGCTTGCTCCCGCAGAAGAGCTTACTACCATTTGGCATATTCCTTATATAGGTGATATTCACCCATTAGAAAATTTGGGTGTGAAATCAATGACCATTTTGTTGATTTTAATACTCACTACTATCAATTATTTCAGTGTAAATTATGGTGGGGCTTTGCAAAGATTTCTCACTATTTTAAAAGCGGTAGCCATTGTTGTCTTAATTGGCGGAATCTTATTTTCAGGAAAAGGTTCTTTGCAAAACCTACATGAAACCTTACCAACATCTCCACATGGATGGGCCATGGTAGGCGCTTATATGGCTGCCATTTCAGGTGCATTTTGGGGATACGATGGATGGAATAATATTTGTTTTGTGGCAGGTGAAATAAAAAATCCGCAACGCAATATTCCACGCAGTTTATTCTTGGGCTTAAGTTTTTGCATACTGGTATATACGCTTGTGAACTTGGCTTATATCTATGTGCTACCTATAGGACAATTGGCCGCTTCTCCTTTTGTGGCTTCTGAGGCTGCTACGGTTACTTGGGGATTAATTGGTGGATCCTTAATAGCATTATTGGTGATTCTTTCTACCCTTGGTTCAACTAATGCAAATGTACTTTCAACAGCAAGAGTTACTTATGCCATGGGCGATGGTAATAGACTATTTGCTTGGGCTGGAAAGACGCAGCCTAAGTTTCAAACACCGGGCAATGCATTGTGGTTGAACGCTATTTGGACGGTTGTGTTGATCATCAGCGGTTCTTTTGATATGCTGACCGATATGCTCATTTTTGTGAGCTGGTTTTTTTATGGCATGAGTGGATTGGGCGTGTTTTTATTACGCAGCCGCATGAAAGACTTTCCAAGACAGTACAAGGTTTGGGGCTATCCCTTGGTGCCCATTTGTTTTGTGGCATTTGTGGCTTTCTTTTTATGCAGTACCCTGATAACAGATATTCAACATTATAGAGACGGTAGCGCACCCATCATTAATTCATTGTTAGGTTTACTTATAACAGCCATTGGAATACCGGTATATTTTCTGTCTAAAAAGAAAGGGGCTACTGCCTAATTTGAGCACCTGTTGTGGAATGAAAATATTCTGCCAGCTTTTTTCTAACTTACCATTTCTAAATGCTTGCCATGAAAATATTCAAACGCATCTTACTTGCTTTGTTGATCCTGATTGTTGTTGCCGGAGCCGGCAGCTATTTTTATTTGCAAAATTTAAAAACGGACTATAATGCCAACCTGCAATTACCAGGTTTGAGCGCAGAAGTAGAAGTGCTCTATGACAATTATGCTATTCCGCATATTTATGCGCAGAATGAAGAAGACCTATTCTATGCCTTTGGTTATGTACACGCACAAGACCGTTTGTTTCAAATGGAAATGCTACGCCGATTGGCCGATGGTAGATTGGCTGAACTCTTTGGTGACAAGGCTTTGGCCTCGGACAAGTTTTTTAGAATGCTCAGTTTTAGAGAGCAAGCCAAACTAACATTGGCAGAAGTTTACAAAGACCCCAATGCGCCTTTTGTAAAAGCAGCAAAAGCTTATTTAAAAGGTATTAACCAATATATTAAAGCAGGCAAGACACCAATTGAATATACCATTGCAGGAATTCCCAAAACAGAATTCACCATGGAAGACATGGAAATCATTGTTGGATTCATGGGTTATACTTTTGTAGGTGCCTTTAGAGCAGAAGCAGTAGCCACTACCATTGCTAGTAAATTTGGCATGGACTATTTTAATGATGTTTTACAAAATTGGCCAGATAGTACCCAGTTGATTCCAGTACAAGCTTCTGAGAAAGCATCGCTGCAAGCATCTGCAAAAAACCTGACTAGTATGGCTGCACAAGTAGGCAGACTGCAAGAGAACCTACCTTATCCTCCCTTCTTTGGTTCCAATGGTTGGGTAATTGCGGGTTCTAAAACTAAGTCTGGCAAACCCATTCTTTCTAATGATACGCATATTGCATTTGCACAACCATCGGTTTGGTATGAAGCAGCATTGGAATGCCCTGGCTATAAAGTCTATGGTAATTTCTTAGCGGGTACACCTGTGCCAGCACTGGGTCATTCAGACAAAGGTGGATGGGGTCTGACCATGTTTGAAAATGATGACGCAGATTTTTATAAAGAAAAAGCCAACCCCGCCAATGCCAATCAGGTATGGTATAAAGACCATTGGGAAGACTTGATCGTGCGCAAAGAAACCATTAAAGTAAAGGGCGGCCCTGATGAAATTTTTGAAGTAAAAAAGTCCAGACATGGTTATCTCATGAATGGTGCATTTGATGGTATAAAAGAGATTGCTGATCCCATTGCACTATGGTGGGTCTATCATCAATTTCCATCCAGACATTTGCAAGTGTTCTATAATCTAAGTCATGCTAACAATGCAGCCGATGCAGCCGTTGCGGTAGAACCATTAACCGCGCCAGGTTTGAATTTTATGTGGGGCGATACGGCTGGAAATATTGCTTGGTGGGCTGCGGGTAAATTACCCATTAGACCAGCACATGTAAATCCGCAACTCATATTAGATGGTTCCACTGGATTAGATGATCCACAAGGTTGGTTAGACTTTAAACAGAACCCACAAATCCTCAATCCTGCTCGTGGTGTGTTGTATACGGCCAATAACCAACCAGAAGATATGGGAACTGGATTGGTACCGGGATATTATGTACCCGCCAATCGCGCAAAGCGCATAGAGGAATTGGTTTTCACGGATAAAAAAGACTGGGATGAAGAAAGTGTGCGTGCTACTATCAATGACGTTACCAGCAGCACGTATCCGCCATTATTGGCTAAGATTTTGCCCTTGGTGAATCAAGAACAATTGAGCCCATCGGCTCGCAATGCCATGAGTATTTTGCGTAAATGGGATGGTACTCACGGACTAGAAAATATTGAACCAGCCATCTATTATAAATTCAATTACCTGATTTTGAAATATGCTATGGAAGACGAATTGGGTGCAGAAACTTTTAGCCAATTTGAAAACCAAGCCAGTTTAAAACGCAATACCGTTAGCTTGTTCCTAAACGATAGTTCTAAATGGTGGAACAATATTCATACCCCTGAAAAAGAAACCAGGGCGCAGATTTTTACCCGCGCCATGAATGATGCTGCGGATCAATTGGTAAAACAACTAGGAGAGAATACCGCCAACTGGCAATGGAAAAAAGTGCATACGCTGGAACACAAACACCCACTTGGCATTATTCCTGTGGCGGGCAAATGGTTTAACGTTGGTCCTATTCCACTCATGGGTGGTAGGGAAACCATCAATAACCTAGACTTTAACCTAGACAGCACTGGGCTCTACAAAGTAACCTATGGTCCAGCCCTGCGTAGGGTCATAGATTTTGGTAATCCTGCAGGGGCCATGAGTGTGAACCCAACGGGTCAGTCAGGCTATTTTATGAGCCCACATTATGATGACCAAGCATTGATGTTTGCACAGGGAGGTAAGCGTCCTGAACTCACTCAAAGAAATGAAGTAGAGAAAAAGAAGATTGGTAAAACGTTGTTTAACCCATAGACGTTATCTATGGGTTAATTCATTTAAATAAATACCATAAATGCAGCCGATGTTGTAATTTTATCCATTGACAATCATTTAAAAAACGATTCATATATGGAACAACATGCAGCTGGCGCTCCTGAGGGTAAATGCCCTTTTTCAGGAGCTAGCAAAAAACAAGTAGCTGGTTTTGGAACCGGTAACCGTGACTGGTGGCCCAACCAATTAAAATTGAATATTCTTCGTCAGCATTCAAACCTGTCTAACCCCATGGGTGAGGCATTTGATTATGCTGCTGAATTCAAGACCTTAGATTTGGATGCGGTAAAACAAGACCTTGCCAAATTGATGACCGATTCTCAAGACTGGTGGCCTGCTGATTATGGTCATTATGGTCCTTTCTTTATTCGTATGGCTTGGCATAGTGCAGGTACCTACAGAACTGCTGACGGACGTGGTGGTGCTGGTAATGGTACACAGCGTTTTGCGCCTCTGAATAGCTGGCCTGATAATACCAACTTAGACAAAGCCCGTTTGTTGCTTTGGCCTATCAAACAGAAATATGGTAGAAAACTGTCTTGGGCAGATTTGATGATCCTAGCTGGTAATATGGCTTTGGAAACCATGGGCTTCAAGACATTTGGTTTTGGTGGTGGACGTGCAGACGTTTGGGAACCCGAAGAAGATATCTATTGGGGTTCTGAAAAAGTATGGTTAGATGACAAACGTTATACTGGCGATAGGGATTTAGAAAATCCATTAGCTGCTGTACAAATGGGTTTAATTTATGTGAATCCAGAAGGACCTAATGGCAATCCTGATCCAATGGCATCAGCCAGAGACATCCGTGAAACTTTTGCACGTATGGCCATGAATGATGAAGAAACCGTAGCCCTGATTGCAGGTGGACACACATTTGGTAAAACACATGGTGCAGGTGATCCAGGTAAATATGTTGGACCAGAACCAGCAGGTGCTCCAATTGAAGAACAAGGCCTTGGTTGGAAAAATACTATGGGAACTGGACACGGTGAAAATACCATTACCAGTGGATTAGAAGGAGCATGGACTACTACACCCACTCAGTGGAGCAATAACTATTTTGAAAACCTGTTTGGTTTTGAATGGGAATTGACCAAGAGTCCAGCAGGTGCAAATCAATGGACACCTAAAAATGGTGGCGGTGCAGGTACTGTTCCTGACGCCCATAACCCAGCTAAGAAACACGCTCCATTCATGTTAACTTCTGATTTGGCATTGCGTGTTGATCCAGCTTATGAAAAAGTATCAAGACGTTTCTATGAAAACCCTGATCAATTTGCAGATGCATTTGCAAGAGCATGGTTCAAATTAACGCATAGGGATATGGGACCACGCGCCCTTTATTTGGGTAATGATGTTCCTGCAGAAGAATTAGTTTGGCAGGATCCTATTCCAGCAGTTAGTGCTCCATTGATTAATGCAGCCGACATTGCTGATTTGAAAAAACAAATCTTGGCAAGCGGATTAAGTGTTTCTGAATTAGTGAATACGGCTTGGGCTTCTGCTTCTACTTTCCGTGGTTCTGACAAACGTGGTGGCGCCAATGGAGCACGCATTCGTTTGACCCCACAGAAATATTGGGCAGCAAATAACCCAACACAATTGACCAAGGTATTGGATGTGTTGGAAAATATTCAAAGAAGCTTTAATACGGCGCAGGCAACTGGTAAAGCAGTATCTGTAGCTGACCTGATTGTACTGGCTGGTGTTGCTGCTATTGAAAAAGCTGCAGATGATGCAGGACATACTATTGAAGTTCCTTTTACTGCTGGAAGAACCGATGCTTCACAAGCACAAACCGATGTTGAATCTTTCTCTGTGATGGAACCAGGAGCTGATGGCTTCCGTAATTATGCCAAAGCGCGTTACACTGTTTCTGCAGAAGAGTTGTTGATAGACAAAGCACAGTTGCTTACATTAACTGCTCCAGAAATGACAGCATTGATAGGTGGATTGCGCGTCTTGAATGCCAACTATGATAATTCTGCTCATGGTGTGTTCACCAAGCGTCCAGGTGTATTAAGCAATGATTTCTTTGTGAACCTATTAGACTTTGGTACAACTTGGAAAGCAACATCAGCAACCAAAGATGTATTTGAAGGACATGATAGAAAAACAGGAGAACTCAAATGGACTGGTACTCGTGTAGACTTAATCTTTGGATCAAATTCTGAACTACGTGCAATTGCTGAAGTATATGGCTGCGCCGATGGACAGGAGAAATTTGTGAAAGATTTTGTGGCAGCATGGACCAAGGTGATGAACCTTGACCGTTTTGACCTAGCATAATATTCTAGCAATCATAATCAAAGAGCCCCCAACATTGTTGGGGGCTCTTTTTGTTAGATCTCTACAATATTGAGTTCGTTGTTCTTGTATTTGTTGGCTTTTAACTGTTTGCCAACTATCTTTTTAATCAGTGCAGCAATGGCTAAGATTAAATGCTTTTTGGCATAGGGTCGATAGTATAAAATGCTTACTTCTCTTACAGGAAAGGGCTTGTGGAAAAAGCTGATCCTAGATTTTCTTTCTGCAGACAAACTTTGGTAATAGAGTTCCGGGATTAATGTAAGCCCACCAAATTCATCCACCATATTCAGCAAGGTATCAAAGGAATTTGCCTGAAATTGTAGGTTCTTGTGTTTGAGTTCTTTCTTTTTTAAAGCACAGAGATTGATAAATTGTTCGCGTAAACAATGCCCTTCTTCTAACAACCAAATCTTATGGTCCTTGATCTCATCTGGAAGTAAGTATTTCTTTTTGGAATCAGTTTTGCCATAAACCAAGAGCGTTTCATAATAGAGAATCTCTTCTTCCATACCACTATGTTCAATAGGAGTAGAGAGAATCCCCATATCAATGCTTTCTTCCTTTAATTGTTCCAAGATAGCATTGGTGTTGATCTCCAAAATTTCAAAACTGAGTTTTGGATAACTGTTCAACAATTCTTGAATAATCTTTGGCAATAAGGTATTGGCAATGGTTGGAATAATCCCAATCTTAATATGCCCCTCAATCTCTGGTTGATCCTGTCTGGCTTTTTCTTTTAAGATTCTGCTATGTTCTAGAATACTATGGGCTTCTTTTAAAATCTGCAAACCAATATCGGTAGTAAGAATAGGATTTTGTTTTCTATCAAAGATTACCGCACCCAATTCTTCTTCCAATTTTTTGATCATGGCACTCAAAGTTGCTTGCGCCACATGACAATGCTCAGCCGCCTTGGTAAAGCTTTTGAGTTTGTCTACTGCAATAATATATTCTAGTTGTTGTATGTTCACTTGATAGATTGCAATTTAATGCTTCCTGTTTTAATTCCTTTACCAGTTACGGTAAGAGTAATCTCTCCAGGCTGTTTGCTGCTTTGTACCAAGACTACCAGTTTGCCACTAAAAGCCTTCATAATAGTGGATTGAAAGGGCACCAAGGAGCTAGCATCGCCATTGCAGACCGCTTTAAAAGTTCCTGCACCTGTTACACTAAAACTCAATTCATTGTCAGCAGTAGGGCAGGGGTTGCCATTTTTGTCTATTACGGTAACCGTTACAAAACTTATGTCATCGCCATTGGCATCTAATTGTTTTCTGTCTGCTTCTAAGACCAATTGATTGGGACTATCTGCAGTAACAATGCTTTGCTCGGCTACAGCTTTTCCTTGCTTGTCATAAGCCACTACTTTTACTGTACCTGGTTCATACTTTACATCCATCCACATGAGTCTATAACGGTTTAACCAACTGCTATTGTTTTTTTCTTGCACACCCATGCTTTTTCCATTGACAAATAATTCTGCCTTGTCATAGTTGGTGTAGACAAATACAGGAGTGGTTTCTCCTTCTCTACCAGCCCAATTCCAATGCGGTAAAATATGCAAGGTATTTTCCTTGGTATTCCACCTGCTCTTGTACAAATAGAAACGGTCTTTGGGTAGACCCGCCAAATCATTGATGCCAAAATAAGAACTTCTAGATGGCCATTGTTCGTCATAAGGCGTGGGTTCACCCAAGTAGTCAAAACCAGTCCAAACAAATTCACCTAAGACCCAAGGCTTGTCATCAATTAATGCAAATTGCTCATCGGGTAAATTGGACCAATCACAGTATTCCAAATCATAAGAAGAGGATTGGTTATCTGGGTACTGTTTGTTTTTATATTCCTTCACGGGGAATTTGTAGATGCCTCTGGAACTCACGGTAGAAGCGGTTTCTGAGCCAAGTAAGAATCCTTGTGGGAAAGCTTTAAAAGCATCGTCATAAAGTTTGGTTCTATAATTCAAACCTGGAATATCAAGTATGGCGCCAAACCCATTTTGAATGGTGGCTTTTACTTGATCCATCCCAACGGTTACCGGACGGGTAGGGTCTTCTCTGTGAAAAATCTCTTGCAGCCATTTGGCGCGTTTTACGCCTTCTGCATAGTGTTGGTCAGGTACTTCATTCCCAGAACTCCACATAACAATACAGGGATGGTTTCTGGTAGCATGCACCATATTCACCACGTCTTTTTCGGCATCGGTATTAAAATATCGGGCATAGCCATTTTTTACTTTTGGTTTGGCCCACTCGTCAAAAGTTTCTGCTAAGAATAGAAAACCCATTTCATCACAAAGATCCAATTGCTCCTGCGATGGCATATTGTGTGAGCTTCTAATAGCATCACATCCCATGTCTTTTAAAATGCGTAGTTGTCTGCGCAGTGCAGCCATATTAATGGCGGCACCCAAGGGCCCTAGGTCATGGTGTAAACAAACACCTTTGAATTTTCTGCTTTGTCCGTTCAAGCTAAAACCTGTGCTTGGTAAATAACTAATTTGACGAATCCCAAACCGGCTGCTTAGTTGGTCTTTTAATTGACCTTTTACATAGACCCTTGAAATAGCTTTGTAGAGATAGGGCGTTTCAGGACTCCAGAGTATTGGATTTTTTACAGCCAGATCCTGTTCAAATTCATTACCAAATTTGGTACCGGCAGTATCTATAGAAACCCGTTTGTTATTGGCGTCAAGAATTTCAGTCACCAATTGCAGGTCCTTGCCTGCCGTCTTGGTTTTGATTTTTACCTTGGCTAGCTCTGCTGAAATAAAAGGGGTGGTTATGTAGGTTCCCCATTGCTCAATACCTATTTCATTTTTGATTTCAATGCGCACATTTCTATACAAACCTGCACCAGGATACCATCTGGAAGATTCACTCACATTATTCAAATGAACAGCAAGCAGATTTTTTCCGTTGGATGCTAGTTGATTGGTAATATCTAAATAGAAATAGTTATAACCATAATTCCATTCACCCACTTTTTGACCATTCAAATAAACCCTTGGTTCACTCATGGCGCCATCAAAAATGATGATGGCTTTTTCACCTTTCTTTAAAGGGGCTAACTCAACTGTTTTTCTATACCATCCTTCACCAATATAGGGAAGGGCACCTGTTCTACCTGTTTTCTCACTGGCCTGCTTTTCTCCATTCTGTGTAATGGCCACTACTTGTTTGTCTATCTCTTTGTCAAAGGGTCCGTTAATGGCCCAGTCATGCGGCACAGCAACGGTTTGCCAATCCTTGTCATTAAAATTGGTTTGGAATGCTTGGGGATTGTTTCCCTTAGTAAATTTCCAACCTTCTTTGAGTGCTATAACGGTTCTGGTCTGGGAGCTGGCTGCTTGCAAGAGCAATAACTGAATCAAAATGGCAGCACAAAATCTAATTGGCATGGTGCATCTTTTTAGTCCTGAAATGTACTAAAATAGGAGCAGTTAACTATCCTGTAATAGCTGCTATTAGATTTTATCCTTTCTGCGTTGTTGATCCATCATGACTTCTGAAACAGCGTCTTCAGCGTTGGGATCAATCAGTTTCTCATCTTTCTTATTCTTGCGATAAAGTATTATAACAACTACTAAAGCAAAACTGCTGAAAATAATGATTGCAATAATGTTGGCCATAGATAATCAGTGTTAAAACTTTAGGATATTATTGGAAAATAATGAAAGAGGCTTTAGGCGTTAGTGAAAAGTCACAGTGTTTTGGTGCTTCTGTATAGGTATTTCCACAAACTGGACAAACCATGTACTTGGGTGGTAAACTCATCAGCGTATTACTATTAAGATCGCCAAGGGCTTTTTCAAAAAAGACCTTGTGTTTCTGTTCGGTCTTCATGGTATATGTAAGACTCAGAAAAGCAATTTGGTTACCTGCTGTTTCTGCTGTTTTTAAAAAATCTGGGTACATGGTTTTTGCTTCATAAGCTTCACCATTAATATCTTCTGACAAATTCTCTTTAGTAGATTTTACTTTGAATGCTGGTACAATCACTGCTGCAATACCACCTGCGTCTTCAATCACTGCTTTATGATTGGTGGCATGAATATTTTCCGCAGCAGAAACGGCATTATATAACAAAGCAATATTGTGAAAACCTTCCTCTTCAGCTTTTTTTGAAAAAGCTTCATATTTAGCAGTGGCTGTCTTTTCACCCTTATAGGCAGTCTGCATATTTTCAATGGTTTTTACACCTGCATCCGTATGCTCTTTTGTGGTAATTTCTTTTACTGGTTCTTTTGTATTGCAAGCACTGATGATCAAACAAATTGTCCAAAATAGGATCCTGTTATATCTAAAAGCAATCTTTTTCATGTAATTGTGTATTTGTTAGACTAGTACTAACAAAGCTAGTCACAGACCAATTTTGGCAAGTACACAATTGAAGGAAGAACTTTAGTAATTCACAGGATTAGATCCATAAAATAGTTTCAATAGTCTTGTTCAGAACTAACTGTTCTTTTTTTCTAATATCAGCCTTTAACGGAAGTAAATAAGTATTGTGCTTGCTGTCAAACCAAATAGCTGTTTTCCATTCAGTACTACCAATTTTGGCAATAACTTTTAACCTGCCCCAGCCTTCTTCATCCATTTTAAAAACCATTCTAATTTCTTGTGATAGTTTAGTAGGTAACGAAACAAAATACCAGCCACCTGGTCCTTGATGCTGCCAGGGTTTGGCCTTGAATTGGTATTGGACAGTTTTTTGATTCAATTTTTAAGCTAATTATTTTCAATAGGCTTGATAAATTTAGCAGGTACCCCACCATAAATGCAATTATCAGGAACGTCTTTATTAACCACAGATCCTGCAGCAACAATGGAATTCTCCCCAATGGTCACTCCTGGTAAAATGGTAGCACCTGCCCCAATCCAGGCATTCTTTTTAATTAGAATGGCGCCTAATACTAAGGACTTTCTTTGCGTTGGGTCTATTGGATGATTCTCCGTAACAAGGTTTACACGTGGGCCAATGAGTACATTGTCTTCAATGGTTATACCACCTAGATCTAAAAAGCTGCAAGCATGATTGATGAATACATTCTTTCCAATCCATGTATGCTTTCCAAAATTGGTATGAAAGGGTATAAATATGGTAGTGGTTGCATCTATCTCTTTTCCAATGATTTCGCTAATTCGAGTTCTGGTTTCAGAAACAGATGTAGAAGTATTCAATAGAGCAGAACGCTGAATGGTTTCAGCAACAGCTTCCCATAATAAATTCAATTGTGGATGATCATTGGGAATTAATCCACCAGTAAGCATTTGTTCAAAAAGGTCCATATGTCTAGATAAAGTCAAAAAACTATGTCAATTCTAATTTGTGATTCTATAATTTAAAATTAAATGTTTTATACTTCTTTTTTTGACCATTTACACTTGCCACTTATATAAAAGGCTCTATTAACGTTCTAATTCTTGTTAAATTACCTTGTTCCAACAAAAATCCCAATATGCGATTGCTTGTTTTTTATTTAATCTTTCTTTCATCTGAATTAAATGCTCAAGCAACAGTTCTGACAAATGATCTTTTAATTAAGTCTATTGATCATCAAAATGCAAAGTTTCAACAAATTGTTAATACTAGTGCACCATTGTATAATGGAACTGCATATATAAAATATTGGAACAAAGTAATTGGGCACCCTTATTTTGATTCTGATCAATTTAAAACAGCAGATATTAGCTTTCAAAATTTCATTTATCGTGATATTCCATTAAAATACGATTTAGTGAAAAATCAACTAGTTATTTTTAATGCTACAAAGGAATTTGAGATGGCTATTTTAAATGACTATGTTTCTGAGTTTAAGATAAACAACCACCGCTTTATTAAAATAAACGCTGACAGTGTTCATGAATATAATCCTGGTCCAGGGTTTTATGAATTGTTATATAATGGACATTCTTCTGTTATAGCAAATTATTACAAAAGAATTGAAGCTTCATTAAAGGCAGAGGATAATACTTCCAGCTTTGTGAAATACAATAAATTTTTTGTCTTCTCACTTAATGAGTACCATGAAGTAAAGAGGATTTCAGATTATTTTAATTTGTTCAAAGATCAAAAAGAGCAATTAAAAAAGTATATGCGAAAAGGAAAACTAAATTATATTAAAGATCCTGCAAAAACATTAGTTGAATTGGCTACTTATTTAGATACAATTACCCATGAGTAGACCAATAATCATATATTGTATTTCTTGTTACTTTTTTGTATTGCTATCGTTGAATGCCAACGCACAAACTAAAGAAAAATTTACAATAAAAGAGTATAGCCAAGTTTCTGCAAAAATTTTTATTGGTGATTTAGCGCAAAAGTTTAATTGTAAAATTTATTTTGAAATCAAGGATATTGATTCAATTAATATCTCACTAAAGGAAGGCGCTTACTCACTCTTTGAAGTTTTGCAATTGACCATTCAATCAAATGGTTTGCAATTTGCAATAGATGGATTTGGAAATGTATTTATTTCAAAAAAGTTTCAGCTTCAAACAGAACTTGCAATTAACTATTTTGATAAACAAACGGATAACTTAAATTCTAAGCCTAATATCTCACTACCAGATTTTAGTAAATTAGAAAAAAGCCAATTAAATATTTCAATTGAGCAGAAATTATTTGAAGTAGGAAACAAGACAAGTATAAATGATAAATCCGAAACAGTACTGGCTGGGTATGTTAGGGATTTTAAAAATGGAGAAGCTATTAGTGGTGCTATAGTTTTTGTTGATAATAGTAATGTTAAGATCATCACTGATCAGTTTGGATATTATACACTTCGTATACCAAAAGGCAGACATACACTATATGTTAGTAGCATGGGTATGAAAGATACCAAACGTGAACTGCAATTATATAGTGAGGGTAAACTAAACATTGAGATGAATGAATATATCGCAAGTTTAAAAGCTGTAACAGTTATCAATGATAGAAGATCTAATTTGAGAGGCACTCTAATGGGTGTAGATAAAGTATCCATAAAAACCATCAAACAATTGCCCTCCGTTTTAGGAGAGTCAGATGTATTAAGAGTAGTGCTTACTTTGCCAGGAGTAACTTCTGTAGGCGAAGCAAGCACAGGGTTCAATGTGCGTGGAGGAGCAGCGGATCAAAATTTGATTTTATTAAATGATGCCACCATTTATAACCCATCCCATTTATTTGGATTTTTTTCAGCGTTTAATGCCGATGTAGTTAAAAGTGTTGAATTATATAAAAGTGCAATTCCGGAAAAATATGGAGGTAGACTTTCAAGTGTTTTAGAGGTAAGCACCCGCGATGGAAATAGTAAAAAGTTTAGCGGTTCAGGTGGAATTGGTCTATTAACTAGTAGGTTAACCTTAGAAGGTCCAATCAAAAAGGATAAAACTAGTTTTATTTTAAGTGGCAGAACTACTTATTCAAACTGGATCCTAAATCAAATACCAGAAGAATCTTATAAAAATAGTAAAGCTTCTTTTTATGATTTGAATTTACAAATCACGCATCAGTTTAACGCAAAAAACAGCTTGTTTATAACTGGATATTTAAGTCACGATGACTTTAGATTAAATAAGGACACAACTTTCCAATACGGTAATAAAAATTTGATTGTTAAATGGAAGCATATTGTAAATAATCGTCTCAATTCAGTTTTATCTGTTGGAACTGACAATTATGGATACAATATTAGTAGCACTGAAGTTCCTCTTAATGCATTTAAGCTAAGTTTTAATATTAGTCAATCTCATTTGAAGTATGATTTTAATTATAACCCTTCAAATAAGCATTCCATCAATTTTGGTTTGAATACTTTGCTTTATAAATTAGACCCAGGTGTATTTGAACCTAATTCTCCAGTTTCGTTGGTGCAATACAATAAGGTTCAAAAAGAACAGGCTTTAGAATCTGCACTTTATTTTGGTGATAATATTAAAGTGAATAATGACTTAACAATAAATCTTGGCCTGCGTTATTCAATATTTAATTATTTAGGTGCCCGTTTACAATATCAATATGCTCCAGGGATTCCTAAACAAGAAAACACCATAATTGACAGTATTCAATATGGAGCTGGAAAAAATATAAAGACCTATCATGGTCCAGAAGTTAGATTTTCTATGCGCTATAGCTTGAAAGAGAATGCAAGTCTTAAGTTTAGTTTTAATTCTTTGAGACAATACATACACACATTATCAAACACAACCGCTATTTCGCCAACAGATATCTGGAAACTCAGCGACCCAAATATTGCACCGCAACAAGGTTATCAGGCTTCAATAGGGTATTATAAAAATCTAAAAGGAAATAGTATTGAACTTTCGTTTGAGGTTTATTATAAATGGATGCGTCATTATTTAGATTTTAAAAGTGGCGCAAACCTTATTATGAACAAGCATATTGAAACAGAACTGATCAATACCAATGGCGTAGCTTATGGTGCTGAGTTCATGATTAAGAAAACAGTTGGGAACTTAAACGGCTGGTTAAGCTATACATATTCTAGAACCTTTTTAAAGATGAATGATCCTCTTGCCCAAGAAATTATTAATAATGGAGAACAGTATCCAGCTAATTATGATAAACCTCACAATATTAATTTAATTGGAAACTATCAATTTTCACATAGACTAAGCCTTTCTTTGAATGGTGTTTATAGTACTGGCAGACCAATTACATTACCAATTGCTGTATTTTATCAGGCAGGTGCACAACGTGTTTTATATTCTAATAGAAACCAATTTAGAATTCCTGATTATATAAGAGCAGATTTGTCTATTAACTTGGAAGGCAATCATAAAATTAAGAAGCTAGCCCATAGTTCTTGGTCCATGGGTGTTTATAATGTGTTTGCCAGACAGAATCCATATTCGGTTTATTTTATCCAGGAAAATGGATTAATAAAAGGATACCAACTTTCTATTTTTGCAACTGCTATACCTTTCATCACATACAATTTTAAATTTTAGTAAGATGAAATTAGTAAAAATTTTATTTTTCATCTTTTTGATCAATCAGTTTGCTTGTAAAAAGCCTTATGATGTTCCAGCCATTAATATCAATTATGCCTACTTGGTTTTAGAAGGGAATATTGAAATAGGCAATAATAAAGTTTCTATTATTCATTTAAGCAGAACACAAACTTTAAAAGATACTTCAATTACAACCCCAGAAACGCTAGCAAAAGTTATGATTGAATCAAACAATGGTTCTAGCTATCCATTAAATGAGACTTCTACTGGTGAATATACTTCTAGCCCTTTGCAGTTAAATAGTCTTCAGGAATATCGGTTAAAAGTAATTACCGCCAATTCTGATCAATATGTTTCAGCATTCGTAAAAGGAAAAACAGCTCCGGAAATAGATAGTGTTACTTGGAAACAAGACATAGATTTGAAAATATTTGTACATACACAAGACCCTAATAATAATACAAGATTTTATAAATGGGAGTTTGATGAAACAGCTCAGCATAATGCACCAATAGAATCTAATCTTGGTGTAAAAGATGGATTGATATTTTATAGGGATTCTACAACACAGGTTTATAATTGCTGGAATACAACTCGCTCAAATACAATAGCAGTAGCAAGTACTAAAGCTTTAAGTACAGATGTTGTTAGCTATCAGCAAATTCATAAAATAATAAAAAATGATTCCCGTTTAGATATACGGTACAGTATCAATGTTCGTCAATATGCTATTTCTGAAGAAGCATATCAATATTGGCAAATTTTGCAAAAAAGTACACAACAAACTGGTAGCATCTTTGATCCACAACCTTCGCAAATTAGCGGTAATGTTACTTGTGTAAATGATCCCAAAAAACTAGTCATTGGTTTTATCAGTGCCGGTTCATATTCTGAAAAAAGAATTTTTATTAATAATTCCGAACTATCAAACTGGGATTTTACATCTTCTGGTGTAGATTGTACGGTACGTTTTGGTAGTCAAAATCCGAATAATTATTTATTATATAATTATTCAGATACTTCTTATGCTCCACAGTATTTTATTAGTGGTGGGGGAATTGCTTTGTACAAAATATCATGTTTGGATTGCAGAAGAGCTGGTGGAACCAGTATTAAACCAGCTTTCTGGAAATAAATAATTTAAAATTGGAAAATAAAAAATCATTTAAGTTTCATCTTATTATCTGCATCATTCTGATTTTGCAATCTGTTTGTTTATTTAGTCAGGTTGGAAAATCCGTGGTTGCTTTTGAATCATATTCCATCAATCAATTACAAGAAAAAGTATTCGTTCATACCGACAAAGAAAATTATGTTACTGGAGAAATTTTATGGTTCAAAATATATCTTACAGATGCATTGTTGAATAAACCTTTGAATTTGAGCAAAATTGCTTATGTAGAGGTTTTAGATATGATGCATAAACCAATCCTCCAATCTAAAATAGAATTAAAGAAAAGCATGGGCGATGGAAGTTTCTTACTTCCATACTCTTTGCAATCAGGAAACTATCTATTTCGTTGTTATACAGGTTTAATGAAGAATTCTTCAGCAGAATATTTCTTTGAGAAACAGCTTACTATTATCAACCCTTTTAAGAAACCAAATTGGTCTGAGGCCAAATCCTCAGTTTTTAATGTTCAATTTTTTCCAGAAGGCGGAAATTTAGTATCTGGAATGGAGTCAAAAATTGGCTTCAAAGTAACCAACCAATATGGAAAATCATTTGTAGCAAATGGTTTTATTGAAGATGAAACCAAACAAAAGATTGTTCAATTTAAAACATCTAGATTTGGGATGGGGCAGTTTTTGTTTACTCCAGTTTCAGGTAATAGATATAAAGCCATTGTTGAAATTGAAGGTAATAAAATGACCTATGAATTACCAACTATTTATCAGAATGGAGTTGTTTTAAGATTAATTGAAAACTCAAGTAAGCAAATTATTATAGCAGTTCAAGCATCAAAAGAGATTCAACATTTAGAACTATTAGTTCATTCTAAGAAATCAATAAATGCTTTATCGCTTCCAAATTTTGTAAATGGCAAACTTCAGTTTTTGTTACCAGATTCATTATTGGCAGAAGGGATAACCCAATTTACTTTATTCGATGAGCAGCATCAACCTTTGTGTGAACGATTATTTTTTAGGAAACCTGTTCGTGTCTTAGAATTTAATACACGAATCAGTTCAGAAAGTTTTACTACAAGAGCTAAAGTAGATTTATCAATACATGCAACCGACAATTTGCAACCTGTTGTTTCAAATCTTTCCTTATCTGTTTACCTGTTAGATTCTTTGCAAACAGCACCTCACTCTAATTTGCTAAGCTATTTATGGTTAGAATCTGACTTGAAAGGCGAAATAGAAACACCTGAATATTATTTCTCGGATGCCCCAGATCTTTCTGAGTGTACTGAAAATCTATTACTCACACAAGGATGGCGAAGATTTTTATGGAATGATGTTTTTGCAAATAATAATAAAATTCAAAATGACTATTCCGAATTAAACGGTCATCTTATATGGGCAAAAGTTACAAAAAAAATGGGTGGGCAAGTTGCTGAGGGCGTAACAGTTTACTTGTCATTACCCGGTGTAAGACCTACATTTAATCAAGGGATTAGTGATAAAAATGGACTTATTCTTTTTAATATTCCAGCTTTTTTTGGCAATAATCAATTGATATTACAGACCAACAGTAAAATAGATAGTAATTATCAAATTGATTTAGTTGATTCTTATTCAACATTATACTCAAGTCGTAAACTTCATGCTTTTGCGTTACAAGAATCCTTGGCTAATTTGTTAAAGGCACATAGTATACAATCACAGGTTGGAAATATTTATTATGCCGATCAACAACAAAAATTTTCATATCCTGAAGAAATGGACACCATGCCTTTTTTTGGCAAATCAACTCATCGGTATTTATTAGATGATTACACAAGGTTTATTACAATGGAAGAAGTGTTGAGGGAATATGTAGAAGGTGTCCGATTAAGAAAAACTAATAACACGTTTAGTTTGCGATTATTTAATGAAAGCTATAAAAATTATTTTGAAACAGAACCCTTGGTTTTATTGGATGGAGTTCCAATTTTTGATATGAACCAATTTATATCTCTGGATCCTTTAAAAATTAAAAGAATTGATATATTAAATCAACAATTCTTTCAAAGTAAATTTCTTATAAACGGGATACTTAGTTGTAATACTTACAAAGGAGATTTGGATGGATTTAACCTTGATCCCAATGCGTTAGTATATGCATATGAGGGATTACAATTAAAACGAGAGTTTTATGAACCAACTCATCACGAAAATAAGAAAATGCTTGATGGGTTACCAGATTTTAGAAACGTTCTCATTTGGAACCCTGAACTTATCACCGATTTGCAGGGTAATCAGAAAGTATCTTTTTATAATTCAGAAATTGCAGGTAAATATGTAGTTGTAATTCAAGGAATGACCCAAACTGGTGTTCCCGGATTTTCACAAGTTTATTTTGAGGTAAAATAATTTGAATTGTTGTTTTGGTATTCTGTTGTAAACATCAACGAAGAATTTTTTCCATCTTCTTGCCCTTAGCCAATTCATCCACCAATTTGTCTAAATATCTAACTTGTTTCATCAAAGGGTTTTCAATCTCCTCTATCCTATAACCACAAATGACACCTGTAATAAGGTGTGCGTTGGGATGTATTTTTGCTTCTTGGAAGAAAGTTTCAAAATTAACTTTCTCACTATTAATTTTTTCTATTGCTTTCTCGTTGTAACCTGTTAACCATTCTATCACTTGGTGTAACTCTTGCTTTGTTCTTCCCTTTTTCTCCACTTTTGTTATATAGTGCGGGTAAACCGATGCAAAACTCATTTTTGCAACGCGTTGAATTTGCGCTGTTGTAATTTCCATTTAAATATGCAATGTTTATTGTCTGTATTGATTTGCTTTTATATTATCTGCCGCTAGTTGAACGGTTTCTTCTATTCGCTTTAGCCTGGTTTCCGCTTTTTTAGCATTCAGAATCCATTCTAAGATACCCCTTCTAGATGATGGTGAAAAAGCAAGAAAATTATTTAAAGCTTTTTTGTTTTTATTAAGTAACTCTTGTAAGTCATCCGGAATAACTAAATTCTGTACATCTACCAATGCTTCCCAAGTACCGGTCTGTTTTGCAAGATCAATCATTTTTTGACCACTCTCCGTAATCAAGCCTAGTTCAGTTAGTTTTCCAACACGCTCTCTATTAGCCTTACTCCAATTACTCTTTGGCTTTCTAATAGAAAAATATTGGTAACAACTTTCTGCATCTCTTTTTTTAGCAATACTATCAATCCAGCCAAAACAAATGGCTTCTTCTACAGCTTCTTCATATTTACAGCTTTTAATACCGCTGTTTTTATTGTAAATAATCAACCAAACGGATTTTTCAGATTGGTGATTCTTCTCCAACCATTTTCTCCATTCCTTACGAGACTTAGCGTAGTATTGTTTTACTTCTAGAATTGTCTATTATTTTATAGTTAATGCACCAGACGGACACTTATTTACAGTAGCAATAATTGCCTCAGAAGTAGCGCCATTTAAATTGATCCACGGATGCTGTTGTGGTTGAAATACTACCGACAAATGCTTGACACAGTTAGCAGAATGAATGCATTTTCCTGATTGCCAAACCACAGTGATTTCTCCGTTAGAATATTCTTTAACTAGGTTCTTTTTGTCCATATTTGAAAATACAAAAAAGTCGGAACATTGGTTCCGACTTATAAATGCTTTTCAAATTTTTAATTATCCAATAAACCGTTTGTCTTTTGCAACAAATTTTGCAAATGCCATTAATGCTCCGGTGACCATAATATTTCTAAAAAAGTTAACCATTTCCAGTTCTTTTTCTCTTTCAATATTGGCAGTCATAGCAGTTAGGTCTAATTCATGTCCCATCGCCCTAGGCAAGTGAACCAATAAGCCCATTAGAATCACATATAATGCCATCAAGCTATAAGCCAGTTTATCCATTTTGCCAATCACAGCACTGATAATAAATAACAGGATGCAAACCAATGTAAAATAGTTCCAGAAATAGGGGAAGGGTAGATAGTCTGGAACAAAAGCAGCTCCAACTTCTGGTTTTCCTAGGTGTAATCCAACATACAATAAAAAAGACAAGGGGAAAATATATCTCCCAGCATTTAATAGTTTATCCATAATCTTAATTTTAAATACAGCATTTAGATGTTACAAGACCAAGTCAAATAAATAATGATGGTCTGTTTTGTAAAAATGCTCCTAAAAAATTAAGTAATTGATGACAAAAGTCTACGTTTTAGAGCTTTGCTTTTAGTCTACTATAAACATCCTTATTAATGCCAAGATAGGAGGCAATTAATCTGCTAGACACCCTTGTCATAAGTGGAGGTCTAAATTCCATCAACCATTTTATTCGGTCTAAAGCCGATAATGCAACAAAACTATTCAGGCGGTTTACAGAATTGGTATAGGATATTTCCAAGATTTGTTTGTACACTTTGTCAAACTCTGGCACGGTCTCCATCATTTTTTGAAACCCCGCTCTGTCAATAGCCAGTAAGTCAGTTGGTTCAATAGCTTTGATGTTTTCATTGGCAGGTTTGCCAGAACCAAAACTGATTAGTTCAGAACACCAAGTGCCTTCTATGGCAATATCCCTTGTTGTTTCATTCATGTCTTGATCATAGACAAATACTTGAAGACAACCTTTGGCAATAAAATATACCTGTTTACAAACTTCTCCCTGTTTTAGAAGAAATTCATTTCTTGCTACTTTTATTGGTTTGAATTCATTTAAAACAAGCTCAATATTATCCAAATCCGCCCCAATCCTTTTAATGATATCTAGTTTTAGTAATTGAAACATGGTACTACTTTATGAAAATCAAACTAACGCAGATTTGGTATGCTAGATTTATCTGTAAATATGATTTTTCCTTTTGCCCTTCCCGTATTGACCATTTCATCGGCTCCACTTGATGGGCCACCAATTCTTAACACAACATCACAATGGTCAATCAATTGAACAGCAATGGGATGAAAAATCTCATTAAAAATAGCATCGCCTACGGCTTTGGATCCCGCTGCTTCAATTAAAGGCAGTGCAAACCATTCTCCCAAAACTGGCATATGACCCATTCGGTAAAGTTCCAATGCGGTATCCGTCATGGCTTTTACATTGGCTTCTATTAATTCAGGTATATCATTGGTGCCTGATCTATAGGGGCCGGCAACTAAAATCATCAAGGGTTTAGTTTCTTTCATTTAATAATTAATTTTTAATAATTATTCATTCATTTTAAGCAGGCTCCCAAAGCTCAATTTTGTTGCCTTCTAGGTCTACAATATGAACAAACTTACCATAATCGTAAGTTTCAATATTATCCAAAATGGTTACCCCTTCTTTTTTTAATTCTTCCACTAAGGCAACTAAATCATGCACCCGATAGTTGATCATGAATTCTTTGGTAGAGGGTTCAAAGTATTTAGTAGTATCAGAAAAAGCACTCCATTGGGTGGTTCCTTTTTTTTCCGGATCTGCAACCTCTCTCCACTCAAAACTGGCTCCATATTCATTGGTATCAAAACCAAGATGGGTTTTGTACCAATCATTTAAAGCCTTTGTGTCTTTGCTTTTAAAGAAGACTCCGCCAATGCCTGTTACTTTTTTCATAGAGATGATTTTAATGTAGGGTAAATTAACTCTTTACTTAATTCATGGTTTTTATTTGTTCAGGAGTAAGTCGTAGAAATCTCGCTGCATTATTAAACAGAATATCCCTTTTTTGTGATTCGGTTAAAAAGGGGGCTTTTTGAATTCTGTCGATGGCTATTTGAATGGTCCCCGGCCAAACCATATTGTCAGAACCAAACATGATTCTATTGCAAAATCCAGCATTAATAATGCGCTCCAGATAATAGTAATATTCTTTGATTGGGGTGTCATAACTGATAATACCTAAATCAATATATAACTGGGGATGTGCATATAGTGTTGCTATTAAATCATCAATCATCGGCCATCCAGCGTGCATGGCATAGATTCTTAATTTGGGGTGTTTTACAAGAGCTTCTTCCAATACCAGCGCACTATGCAATGATGCTCTGTATTTATTGGCGCCAAGATAGATGACACCAGGAGGGCCAGGTCCAACATGAATACCAACAGGTATATCAAGTGCTTCTGCCATTTGTAAATAGGGTTCAAAAGCAGTATCGCTTGGCGAATACCCCTCATATTGAATTCCCACTTCACCAAATACTTTGAATTCTCCTGTTTTAAATAATTTTGACATGGAATCAATGGTTAACCCAAATCTTTTAATGGAACTAAAATCCCAATAGACTGCATTGATAATTCGTTTTGGTTCTTCTGACTTCCATTTTCTAACTAGTTCAATTTCACCACTGGTAACAGCATATACATTGTTATCTCTGAGTGCTTTTAAGGTTAATATTCTTAATGAATCATCCGTGAGAGGAGAATTGGTTATTTGCTTTGCCCAAGTTCCCATTTTCATAGCCTGCATAAAAGTCATGTCATAATCTTGTTTGGGATCATGGGAACCAAATTGATCAAAAGGAACTCCGATGGTTAAAGGAGCAGGGCCTTGATCATTGGCCCTTAGTGCATGTACATGCATATCAATAACAGGAAGCTTTTTTAATTTTGATTGGGTAATGCCTATTAGACAAATCAATAAAAGTGGAATTACCAATAGGGATTTTTTCATTTAGTAATTTCTTGAAATAAGAGATAATGAAACGGAAGAACTAGTTATTTTCCATGTTTGCCAACCCTTCTATGATTTAATTGATGCAAGTTCCTGATGCATAAAACGTTTGGTCAACCATTTTCTAATAGGTAGGTCATAGAGTTTCAAAGCCAAGTAAGCAATTCCTATGGTAGCAATAATCAGTGGTATGCCCACTTTTACGCCCAAATCTAAAGGAACTTTATTATTGGATACCCAAGCATAAAACATACAGATAAAAGGGAAATGCGTAATGTAAAGCGGATAAGAAATATCGCCAAGGGCAACACAGCATTTTTGAATCAAGGGGTTTGTAATTTTTCCAATGGCTCCTAGATAAATGATGATGGGAAATACCAATGACAAGATTAACGCTTCATATAAGCCGTTGAGCCAAACATTGCTGTGATCCCCAACTCTGGGTGATGCCAAAACCAAGATCAATAAAATGCTGGCTACAAAGAATGTGTTTTTCTCTGTTTGAATTTTGACCATCCTTCTGAGCAACATTCCCGCCATGTATGGGAATAACAGACGGGTAAAGCCAATGGCTAGTTGTTCAGGTTCTAATGACCAGCCTCCAATGAGGTCCCCAGCGGGGCTGGTAATGGCCACATAGTATAAATTGGCTCCTGCTAGTACAACTAATAAACCTAGAAAAAGATTGGGTAATTTTCTCAATACAAATGCGTGTAAAATATTGGCTAAGTATTCAAAAAATAGTGACCAAGCGGGTCCATTCAAAGGATG
>CALRXZ020000026.1:0-34930 GCA_943372255.1 Chitinophaga pinensis | reverse complement strand
AAGATGGAAGCAGGAAGTAGACTTTGGCAATGTAAATTATCAATACTTGCGCAAATGGGAGAGCCGTAACCTCCGTTTACAAGTAACGTATAAATTTGGAAAGACCAAATTTAGCAAACGCGATAGAGAGGTTGGGTCTGTATCAGAAGAGGGTAGAATTAAGTAAAAATCTATACTTTTTACAACGATTCAAGTTACCCACCCCAACCGGTAGTACTTTTTCAAGTTTCTATTTTAATGCTGTTTTTATACTAGAGCGAGTATAATCTTTTGAATTTTTTTATACTAGAACAAGTATAAAAATGCAAAAAACAAGTACCGGGCCGTTCTGTTGTTTTTTTAAATTATTGTTTAATCCATTCAAATAGTCCGTTCTGCTGCACTTTCATCTTGGTCACTTTGCCCTTTCCATCCAGTACAAATTCCACTTGTGCGTCTTTAACACCTTTAAAACTACACTGTGTAAAATTCATAAAGATAATGGGTACTATTTCTGTGGCCGATAATTTGGCCACTAGCACACCCTTCAAATTTTGAATGCTGATCTTTCTTTTGGGATCAGTAGACAATACATAATTGCCTTGGTAATTGGCGTAGGCCGATTTTGGAATTACAAAAGTCTCTACTTTAGGAACAAGCTTTTTCAATTCATATTTTTCACCCTCGTCATCCAATAACACTTTGGTTACTTTACCATTTGGTCCTTTTACAAAATCCAATTCTGTTTCCATGATCTTCAAAAAGAAGCGATGGTCGTTGATAGGATATAGATTGGTCTTGGGCATGTTCACCGTTTTGGAAGAGACTTTTAATTTGCCGTCTTCCAAAATAATGGTGGCTTTTAGTTTTCCATCATATTCTCCCACATATTGCGCCAATACTTCTTCAGAAAGCTTGGCCGTTTGTCTAAAGGGTGTATAGCCTTCCCATTCCCAAGGAATGCTCAAGCCTGCAACTTTTTCCAATAATTCTTTGTAAATACTTTCTCCATTTGAGCTATTACTCATCAAAAGGATGGCCCATTTCTTTTCAGGGATGGAAACACAATAATGTCCCCAACCATCTGTATGTCCTTCTTTAAAGTAAGCTGGTCCATAAGCCGTTTTCATCACGCCCCATCCAAGGCCATAACCCAGATCAATGCCAAAATTGGCACTGGTGGTATCTGTATTGAGTGAGGGGAATTGGTGCTTGGTAAAAATGCCAATCTGTTTGCTGGTCATTTCTTTTCTGCTTTTATCAGAAATGAGTTTGCCACGCATGAGTGCAGAAAGAAACTTGCTATAATCAGCAATAGTAGTTTCCATAGAGCCCGCTGCATTAGCCTTCTTTCTCTTAGATTTATCTAATGTTTCTTCGTTAAAATCATGCCCTACTGCAAAATTCCTTTCAAAACTGGGCTGCCACAAATAAGAAGTTCTATACATATCTAGTGGACCAAAGATTTTTTCTTGTGCCAGTGTTTCTAAGGGTTTGGCGGTAATGGTTTCTACTAACAATTGCAATAAGGCAATACCTTCTCCACTATAAGCATAACGTTCTCCTGGGGTGAAAAAGAACTCTAACTTGTTGTTTTCTTTTGGATTGAATTGTCTCCAGTTGGGGAAACCTGTTGTATGTGCCAAACAATGACGGGCAGTGAGCAATTTCCAACGACTGTCTCCGCTTAAGTCTTTGTAATCATCATATTCTGGAATTGGCTTGGGTAAATAGGTATAGATGGGTTTGTCTAAATTAAGCTTACCAGCTTCTACCAATTGCATGACCAAAACGGCAAACAATGATTTTGAGAGCGATGCGCCATAAAAACAGGTGCTGGTATCGCTCATGGTATTTTGCCCCTTATTTTTAAAGCCAAATGCTTTTATATAAAGGGGTTTGTTGTCATTGATAATGGCAACGGATAAACCAGTTACTTCTGCCTGTTGCATCAGGTCAGTAATCTGGGCCTCGGCCTGTTTGGTATCTATTTTTTTGCCATCGGCTTTTTGAAATTGCTTAGGCTGTGCTTGAATAACTTGTAAAAACAAGTATCCTGAAACTAAGAGAACAATCTTTTTCATGCGCATTAGGGGTATGTCTTTATCTAATTCCTATCTCTGCTACCGTTGGTGCAGAGCCATCAATGGTATGTTTTGCCGTTATTCGCAAAAACCGTGCCTGTGTAGGATTTTTTAATACGGTGGATTGTTGAACAGGGTTATTAGCAATATTGGAGAACTCTCCTTGAGCGGCAATGCTAAAATTTTCACCATCCATACTGGTCTCATACAAGTATTGGTCTACCATGCCTGTTTTCAAACCATCCTGTCTAGGTAAAAAATCAATGATTGAGATGGTCTGTGTTTTTTGGAAGTCAATTAGTAAGTGTTCCCTTTTAGGATCACCCACATAGGTCCAGGTTGCAGGATTGCCATCAATGGCTGCTGAATCCTGATAAGGTAATAGTTTCCAAGATTTTTTGGCATTGACAAGAGCCGCCAAGTTGGCTTTTTCATTTTCTATCAATACAGCTGCTGGTTCAGCAAAAAGGGCAAAATCGCTCAGGGCAATACTTACAGGAGATTGAAGAATACGTAAACGAAGTTTTTGGGCCTCCACCATTTTGGGTAAACGAATCAGTCTATTGCCACCAATACTAGTAGCGGTAGCAATTTCATTCCAATTTTTTCCATCCCAAGCATCAACAGCTACTGCTTCTATGCGTTGACCCAATTTGATGTTCTCGCGCAAGCGAATCACGTTGAACTTACTGGGTAATCGCAGATTAATTTCTAGACTGGCAGTGGTTACATTGTCATCGGTGGCCCAATAACTATACCTATCATTATCCGTTAAATGGTTCACAGTGTACAAGAGACTTTTGCCCCTAGTATTTGTGGCAGTAATAATGGCACCGTGGGCAAAATTGTTTGCAAATGTTGCACGCAAAATATCGCCGAAGGCTTTCATATTCGCAATATCATCAGGATGCAATTCACCACTAGGCATGGGTGCAATACCCAAATCAAGTGAAGCACCCCGGCCCACACTTTTATAATAAAGGTTCAATAATTGAATGGGTGTTTTTGTTTTGCCATCTTGCTCTGGATGATAGAACCAACCTGGTCTCAAGGGCACATCGCATTCTGCGGGAATCCAAAATTCGCCATTCCTTGTACCAATAGGAAGTACTTCTTCTTTTACAAAACCAGGAGAAGATTTTTTTCCAGGCACCGGGCTCTCTGGTGTAAATGTTGCCCAAGAAGTAGGTGCAGCTTCGCCCCTTTCATTACCAACCCAACGGATATCTGGTCCAATATCACTAAACGCTACTGCCATGGGTTGTTTGCTTCTTACAATACCCCAGATTTTTTCATAATCATAATATTCAGAAGCATTGATTGACCTTTTTTCTTTGGCTCCTCCATAATAACCATCGCCACCATTGGCGCCATCAAAGAAAACAGTATAGAGTTTTCCATAATTAGTATAAAGCTCTTCTAATTGTGGATGATAGACATTGTTTACATAAGCCGGTTTGCTATAAAAAGGATTGTTTCTATCCCAAGGAGAGCAATACAAGCCAAAAGCTAGCCCTGCTTTTTTTGATGCATCCATCATTTCTTTAACCAAATCTCCCTTGCCACCCCTAAATGGTGAAGCACTAATATTATAGGGGGTTGTCTTAGTGGGCCAAAGTGCAAAACCATCATGGTGTTTGGCAACCAGCGTCAAACCCTTGAAACCACCAGCTTTAATAGCAGCAAAGATTTTGTCTGCATTAAAATTACTAGGATTAAAAATGGCTGGATCAGCGTCTCCAAATCCCCATTCTTTGTTTTGGAAAGTTGTAGGTGTAAAATGCATGATCACATACATTTCCATTTCTTGCCAACGCAATTGTCTCTGCGTTGGTAAAACACCATAAGGCTTTGGTGCGCTTTGCGCGATGGCCGTTGCAACAAATAAGCAGCAGCTTAAAGAAAAAAGAATTCTTTTCATAACAAGTATTGGTCCGTAAAATAGTAACTATTTTCCTTTTAGGTGTTCCCAGATTTTTTGAATGCTATAGCTTGGGTGTTCACTCACTTTTTGTTGGGTACTACCCAATCTTTGGGTAGGATAAATGCTGGAATAACCGCTGGCCAATCTTGCCATGATACATGCTACAAAATAATAGAGCAGGAATTCGGTTCCAAACAGTTCACAACCCATGATGGTACAAGCAAAAACGGAATTGGTAGCCCCTGCAAAAACGGCAATAAATCCAAGTGCTGCAAATAAATCTGTTGGAGCCCCCAAGATCCAGGCAATGGAATTGCCTAGGGTTGCTCCAATAAAAAACAGAGGAGTTACTTCTCCGCCTTTAAATCCACTACCAAGAGTAATTGCAGTAAACAACAATTTCCAAAACCAGGAATAAGGCGTTGCACCTCCATCTTTAAATGCGGATAATATTGAAATGCCATTGGGATTTTCTGATATCACCCCAAGGCCTAAATAGTCACGGGTATCAAGCAGATAACTAAGACCAATCACCAATACTGCGCCAACAACTGGAATCAACCATTTAATAGGAATCCATTTTTGTAAAAGATTTTTTACTTGAAGATGTGCTTCTGCAAAAAGAAAAGCTGCCAAACCAAATCCAATAGCTGCTAATAAAGTTTTGCCTATAAGTATGCTATCAAAATGGAATAACAAATCATTTCCTGAAAAATGAATAACATAGCTTGTATGATGAATACCCCAAGCCAGACAAACCAAGTGTGCCACAATACTACTAAAATAACAGGGAAGAAATTCTTTGTATTGAATGCGGCCAATTGCAATGACTTCAACTGCAAAAACAGCTCCTGCTAAAGGAGTACCAAATACCGCTGCAAAACCAGCTGCCATGCCACACATTAAAATCAATCTGTGATCTTCTTTTTTAAGTGTAAACCATTTGCTTAAATAAGCTGCTAAGCCTCCGCCCATTTGAACCGCGGTTCCTTCTCTTCCTGCAGACCCGCCAAACAAATGCGTGATTAATGTAGTGAGCAATACCAGGGGAGCCATTCTTGCAGGAACCTTGGTTTGGCTATTGTGAATACCATCTATCAGTAAACCATTACCCGCTTCTGAGCCCTTGCCCCAAAACAGGTATATGCTATAAATTAAAATTCCGGCAATGGGTAATAAATACAATAACCAATGTTGACTCCAACGGATTAAGGTTACTTGGTCAAGTGTCCAAAGAAACAAAGCCACCAAGCTGCCCACTTGAACTGCCAAGATGGTTAGGATCAACAACCATTTTAACTTTTTTGCCATTCACAAAATTAATACAACTCTTTACTAATTCATGTCTGTTCTTCTGATAAAAAATCAAGCACAAATAAAATAAAGTCACTCAATTGGTTATATTTGAATTCGGTTAGTTATTCCCAAGAAACTGTTTGCTGGCAATAAGCTGTTGGTATTATTGGAGCTCCAATGTTTTTTCATTTTCCCCTAATGATTCCATTATGATAGATAATATAGGCATTGCCATAATCGCAATATCGGCCATTGCCGGATCTTTAATTACCTTCTTTTTGTATCGTGCATTTGCTTTGCGCAAGACTTTACAAATGGAAGCCATACTTCAACAAAAACAACAAACAGAAGCAGACTTACAACAGGTGCTCAAAAACACCCAATCAGATAAAGAGCTGTACTTGATGCGCGCCACTCAGGCGGAAACCAAATTGGTCATGGCCAACGTGGCGTTGGCAGAAGCCAAGGAAGCAGCCAATCATTTTAATGAGCAAATTAAGTTAGAGTTTGGTGAAATAGCTAAGCAAATTATGGAAGTCAATTCCGTGAAATTCACGCAGCAAAACCAAGAACAAATAGGCCAGATCCTGCAACCCCTTAAATCAGAACTTGGAGATTTTAAAAAAAAGGTGGAAGAAACCTACGATAAGGAATCAAAGGAGCGATTCACCCTTGGTAGAGAAATTGATCGTTTAGTTCAAATGAGCTTACAGGTAAGTACAGAAGCCAATAACCTTACTACCGCATTAAAAGGAAACAACAAAATGCAAGGTAATTGGGGGGAGATGATTTTGGAATCTATTTTGGAACATAGTGGATTGGTAAAAGGTAGAGAATACCTAGTACAAGAATTCATCAAAGACCAAGCAGGGAATATTATCAAAGATGAAAATGGTAGGGGTTTGCAGCCTGATGTAACTATCTACTATCCCGATCAAAGAAAACTCATCATTGATTCAAAAGTTAGTTTGGTGGCTTGGGATGAATACAGTTCTGAATCCGATCCTGTTTTACTAGAAGCGGCTTTAAAAAGACATATAGCCAGTATTCGGGCACATATGGATGGCTTAAGTAGGAAGAATTATCCCAAATATGCCCAAGCACTTGATTATGTGTTATTGTTTATCCCTATTGAACCAGCATTTTTAGAAGCAGTTAAAAAAGATACCCAGCTTTGGAAGAATGCCTATGACAAAAAAATCATGCTGGTCAGTCCCACCAATTTGTTGGCCGTTTTAAAAATCATAGCCGATATCTGGAAAGTGACCCAGCAAACCAATAATGCTGTTGAGATAGCAGAAAGAGCAGGGTTGCTCTATGATAAATTTGTCTTGTTTTTAGAAAATCTAGAAATAGTGGGTAAGAAAATGGCAGAAGCACAAACAGGCTATGAAGCTGCCATGAAACAATTGAGCTCAGGAAGAGGTAATCTTATTGGGAAAGTAGAAGAACTCAAAAAAATGGGTGCTGCTGCTAGCAAACAGATTCCAGACAAATTGTTATATCAATTAAAGGATGAGTAAGATTTTTTATTAAACCAAACTTGATTTTTTTTAATCTTTTTTTAATTAATTTTGGGAAAGGCCATCCTCATTAATTATTTCCCATGCTTGTTTACCAGTCAGTTGAATCAGCTGCTCTATTGAATGGGGGATCCTGTGCCTTAGTTTATGGTGAACAGTGGTTAACTTATAACCAGATGATGGAAAAGGTGGATAACCTATCCAAAGCCATTCTAGAACACGCCTTTCAAGAAGCCTATATTGGTATTAGTGCAACCCGCTCATTAGAAATGGTGATTGGTGTTTTGGCCATTCTTAAATCAAGAAAAGCCTATGTACCATTAGATACAAAATATCCCAAACTTCGACTAGATCAATTGATACAAGATTCTGGAATTAAGTTTTGTATTAGTAAGGAAGCAGAATCAAATTTGTTCCAAGATCTTGGACTAAGCAGCATTGTTTCAGATAAAACTTACGAACTGCCCAATAGATTAATACCGTTTATTAATCCAACAGTATGCGTTCTCTATACATCAGGATCTACTGGTGTACCAAAAGGCGTTTCTTTGCCTCAACAAGGATTATTGAACCAAATAAATTGGCAAATCAAAAATGGTTTTGCCAAAGCAGGTGTAAGAACCTTACAGTATTGTCATTTAAGTTTTGACGCTGCATTTCAAGAAATATTTGTTCCCCTATCAACGGGCGGTATTTTACATATTATAGACGACAACCATCGACTAAATGCAGGGAACCTTTTAAAGTATATTGACGAATACAAGATTAATAGGCTATTTCTGCCATACGCCATGGTGCAAATTCTGGCAGAAACCGCAGCTAATTATGATTTGTATCCAACATCTATTAAAGAAATTATCACAGGTGGGGAATTGCTAAGAATTACACCACAAATAGCCCATTTTTTTGGTGTACTAAAAGACACTACACTAATGAATGTCTATGGTCCAACCGAAGCCAGTGTTTGGGTCACAGAATTAAAATTAAAGGGCGATGCATTTCATTGGCCAGCCATTCCAACTATTGGAAAACCCATTGGAGATATTCAATTATTTATTGTAGATGCTCATTTAAACGAAGTTGCAGAAGGTTCTCCCGGTGAAATTTTAATTGAGGGGGAATGTTTGGCTATGGAATATTTGAACAAACCCAAAGAAACAGCTGAAAGGTTTATCAATTGGGTGCATCCCTACAGAGGTTCCCTAAGGGTTTATCGCACAGGCGATTTAGCTAGTATTAACCCCGATGGTAGTTTACAGTTCTTGGGAAGAATGGACGGTCAAGTTAAAATAAGAGGAGGTAATCGGGTTGAATTGGGTGAGATAGAAGTAGTGATCAGCAAGATCACTGGCGTTAGGCAGGTAGAAGTAATGGTAAGGGAAGACTATACCAACCAGAAAAGAATTGTAGCCTATGTAATTCCATCGGATAGGTATTTAACTAAAAATAAAATAAAGGAAGAACTAAAAAGTCTGTTGCCAGATTATATGATTCCATCGGCATTTGTAATGATGGATTTCTTCCCCTATACCGTCAGTGGTAAAGTAGATAGAAATGCACTACCTATTCCTGAAATCACTAGTTCACAAGTGGATCAATTTGTGGCACCCACATCTGAAATGGAACTCTACCTAACCGGATTGTGGCAAGACTTATTGCGTTTAGATAGTATTGGTATCAAAGATGATTTTTTTGATTTAGGTGGTAATAGCTTATTGGCTATTCAAATGATGGTAAAGATTGAAAAAGAAAAGGGGAAGCAATTGCCACTTATTTCTGTATTTGAGCATGCTAACATTGAAAAACTAGCAAAGCTATTTCAGGGAAATCCTACACCTGAAGCCTATCATACATTGGTAGCACTAAAAGCCAGTGGTAGCAGGCCTCCGCTTTTTTTAATTCATGGAGATAATTTAAATGTATTAAGTTTTGTAGGAATGACTAAATACATTCATCCAGACCAACCAGTCTATGGATTACAACCAAAGGGCATGGATGGTAAATCAGATCCCATTGATTCTATTGAAGCCATTGCAGCCTATTATAACCAAGCCATTGTGGCTAAATTTCCAAATGGTCCTTATGCCATTTCGGGATATTCTTTTGGTGGATATGTAGCTGTAGAAATGGCCAAGCAATTAAAAGCGGCAAACAAACAAGTTTTGATGATTGGATTGTTTGACACCAATGTTATTAATGCAGAAAATTACTTAACCTGGGACAAACAGTTGCGAAGAAAATTGTTGCGTCAGTGGCCTAAATTCAAATGGATTGTAAAATCTATAATAGAAGATCCTAAAAAAGCCTTGGGATATCAATACACTAGTTTAAGTAATAGATTCAGGGCTTATTTTAACCTAGGGTCTAAGGCAGAATTCCCAGAAATCAATAGTTATTATTTGATGATGGACAAAATCAATGCAGTACACCACACTGCTTTGTTTCAATATAATCTGAATCTATTTAATGACAAAGTAGTGCTTTTTAAAGCCCTAGATCGAGTTTATTTTGTAGATGATTTTGATTTTCTGGGATGGCGCAAATATGCCCTTAAAGGTGTAGAAGTACACAATATTCCAGGTAACCATGATACCATGTTCAAAGAACCCAATTGTCAGATCTTGGCACAGGAAATGGATAAAGCTATGTTATTGGCTATTCACAATGCTATCAAACATTCCATTTGATTTTACTAACTTGGAGATAGATCATATCAAATGGTTCTATCTGAATTCCAACCAAGCCCCAGACTAACCGAATACGTGCGCGTATACCGGATTGTGCAATTCATGTTTGAACATCCTGAAAACATTCCATTTAAATGCTATCCGCCAAGGCCCGAACATTGTTTGAGTTTTTATCCTAGAGATACAGAAAAGTTGCAGTATGCAGATAGTGGAAAATGGCATATGAATTTAAAATCGGTCTTGTTTGGACAGCAACAAGAAGTGACAAACCGATACGTGGGTAAGGACTTCCTGGTGTTTCAAATAGTATTTAGACCCGGGGCATTGTATAGGCTTACAGGCATTCCCTCATATGAAATCACCAATCAGTCCCTAGACGCAGAAGCCGTTTTTCCATCCTTTATCAAAGAGGTTAATGAGCAATTGTATCATTCACCTGACTTCAAAACCATGATTCAGGTAGTTGAAAAATTTCTTACTCAGGTTGCTGTCAAACAGCAAAAAGAAGCACATCGTTTAGATCAAGTAAGCAACCAAGTGTTAACCATGAAAGATGGGGTTTCTGTAGACTGGATAGCCAAAGAGTCTTATTTAAGTAATAGACAATTGGAAAGAAAATTTCAAGACAGAATGGGAGTGACTCCCAAGTATTTCAGCAGATTGGTCAGATTTGAAAACGCATTTAGAATGAAGAATCAATTTCCAGATAAAGATTGGTTAAGTATTGCCATACACTGTGGTTATCATGATTACCAGCACTTGGTAAAAGAATACCAAGAGTTTACCGGGAAAACCCCAACCGAGTTTCATTTATTAGACTCAGCGGGACCAGAAAGACAGTTTGGCGAAGCCGATACCTATTAAATGTCGTTTTTTTACCAGTAAAGCATCTGATACCCTTTGCATTTTTGTATGGCATCAAAACCTACATCATGCAAAGAAGAAAATTTCTCAGTACCGCAGCATTGTCTCTGCCTGTACTAGCTTTTGCCAATCAACAGGCAGGTTCATCTGAAAATAAAAGCATCCGAACTGGAAAAGGATTTGTAGTCAAATCAGGTCAAAGCCGATTTGGAGAACAAACAAAGCTGGGTGGTAAAAGTCCCAATGATATTAAGGTATCTACCAAGGACACAAATGGAGACCTGACCATTTTTGAATACACGGGTAATGAAAAAGGTGGTCCGCCTTTACATATTCATCCCAATCAAGACGAGATCTTTTTCATCATGTCTGGATCCTTTTTATTCAAAGTAGGAGAAGATCAATATACCCTAACTACAGGAGACACCATTTTTCTTCCTAGAAATGTGGCTCATACATGGGCCCAGTTATCAGAACAGGGGAAAATGTATTTTCAGTTTCAACCATCTGGTAAAATGGAAGACTTCTTCAGGGTACTAGGTTCCTTAAAAGGAGCACCAAGTCCTGAACAAGGAGCCAAGATTTTTGCTGATCATGATATGCAAGTTGTTGGACCACCACTTGCTTTCTAGTTGGGAACAAATAATGGTTAAATTTGTGCAACAGCCAAAAGCTGTTGCACTTTCATGATTAAGAAAAAACCTGGTATAGATATTATTGATAAGATTCTGGATGCTTGTTACAAATACAATCCAGACGCTTTATTTATCATGAGTCTCATGCACCAGTATGAAGAACGCGGTTCTTTGAGTAAAAAACAAATGGAAGGACTTTACCTAAAAGCGGCCAAGGTTCCTGACTTACCTCCCAATTGGTTGGCCACACTTGAAGCAGAGATTATTAAAAGACCCAACCGAGATAAAACACCTGCAGCTTCTTTAAAACCCTTAGATGAAAAAGACCTGGCTACGGAAAGCAGGATTAAAGAAATTCTTGCAAAATACCCGCAACATAAAAGGGTTGTTTTTTTACAATCAAAAATTAGCAACAACCAAATCTTAAGCCCAGAAGAGAAAAAAGAAGTGGAGAAATTTCACAAACTTTTGATCAAATAATTTTTCTCAGAACAATGATGTTTCAAGTTCAAATTTCTTAATCAGATCTAGAACAATTCATTTATTGTTTCACTTCTAACTTCCTCAAAGACAGTTTTCCCTCAATGATTTGAATGGCATACAATTCAAAATCGGGTTCATTTGTTTTTAATGGTTTGTCATCAGCATTTAATTTGGGTAATTGGCTTAATCCCGAATTCAATGCTGCACTCAAAGCTGCTATGGTTTCTGGGATTTTAGCATCAGTACCAATTCCATAAGAAGCTAAGGAGCCGTTTTCAAAAACCATTTTTAAATCGCTTTGTCCAAAACCGGATTTGGTCTTGGCATAAAAAGCTTCTGACATATCTAGCAAGTATACAATGCTGGCTTTTTTACCACCATTGGCATTGGCATTTTTCTCTATCAATAAAAATGGCTTGGGATAATGAAATCGAATGGCCGATGGCTTACTTAGTTCTGGATCACTGTAAATTTTAACCCCTGCGCAAGAGCTAAACAACCATAAGAAAAAAAGACCGAATAAGAAGACAATTGTTTTCATGTTGTTTTATTTTGGTGTAGAAATAAATGGAATGATTTGTTCAAGCATTGAGTTGCAGTAAGCATCCATTCTTTGCATGGCAGTATGTGAGAGTACCCAGTTCATGGGTAAATGCTTGGTGTTTAGTGTTAGTTCTAATTGCAATAAATGTGTTGTACCAAACCTTTGTAAACAGTACTCATTTAAATTGTTAATAGCTATAGCTGTTCTTGCATTCCTGGTTTGATAAGCTGCATAGAACGGTTCCAAAAATTCATTTGCCAAACGGATTCCCTTATTAAGACTAGTATCCTTACCAGAAAAATTGAAACAGAGAATCTTGGGTTGGAGTCTGGGATGTTCTTCAAAGGGCAGGCTGCTCAATAACGCTAACAAAGACTCTTGGCCACTGTTGTCAAAATAGCCTCCATCTACATAATGCCTTCTAATTTTGTTGTCGCCTATTTGAGAAGAGAACATAGCTGCAGGTGAGAGTAGCGGAAACCTTGCACTCAAATTAATGGCTGTGCTTAAAGCTATAGAAACTGGATATCGCCTAGCAAGATCGCGATCTTTTGAAAGTGGAATTGCTGCATCTAGATCTAGGTTGCTCCAAACACAAGGTAAACCAGTTTCCGCTTCAACAGTTTGAAATAGTACGGCTGGCGATTTGTTAGAACTAGGAATCTCTTTTTTAAATTGATTAGTCAAAATGCTAAAATGCGTTGCAGCATCCCAACCCTTTTCCCAAGATTGCTCCAATGCAATGGCTCTATCTAATACAGGAAGATGCCAAGGAATCATGCATTGTACTATTTCAGCAAAAACCAATTTACCCGTAGTTGCAGAGAGAAAATCCATTTCAAAAAAATCTTTGCTAACTGGGCTAAGTTTATGTTCTGGCAAACTATCTTTTAATCCTTGTATACTTTGAAAAAATCCTGCGCCAAGGCTCCCGCCCGATACGGTACTATAAGCATAGACCCGCTTGGAGAAACTAGGGTCAGTATCAGCTAATTTTGAAAGTAATAATGCAGTAAATGCACCAGTTCTTAAGGCCCCTCCTTCTGCAGCAATCAGATAAATGGGTATACTATCTGCAGGGTTGTTTGTTTCAATTTGCCTAGCCCATGCTTCAAAATGCCCCGCAACAGTTAGTGGCGCTTCATGTTTTTCTTTGTAAAATGTGCGTATTGGATGGTCTTGGTTGATATAAGAACAAAACAATACCCACGCAATCACAAATAAGCGATAAGTAAATTTGAATTTACCCAAGGGCTGGGCCTTGTCTAGAAAATGTAAAAAAACATAAACCAATTGCCAGCAAGCAAAGCTGCAGCAAACAAGAGCAGCGGCACCAACCAATACATAAGCGTAAAAAGGAATTAGAGAGAACAGTATAATCAAACACAGAGCAATAGCACAGAGTATGAGCAGTTGTTTGATCAAGCAACTGTAAAAAGACAATGGGATTTGATAGACCCATGTTTGGGTTGGATAGGGTTGGTGATAAATTCCATGTTCTATTAATACAAAATCATCCGGGATAAATGAACCATTGGGTAAAGGTGTTTCTCTGGGTAGATCATTTTCAACATTTGAATTGTTTAATGCAGATTCACCTTTTATAAACAAGCTGCCAGCAGGAAGATCAATTCTGTATAAATTAAAAATGCCATAGAGTTTGCCTGTCCAAAAAGCTTCTTTTGCGCTCAATCGCATCCATTTTCTGAACAAACTAAATTTTCTTTTGGCATGGTAGAGTTGAAAGAGTAACCAAGATTCGGCAGTTAATAAACTTAAAAGCATCAATAATACTGCAAGTGGAAAATGACTATCAGACTGATTTTGAAAATACGCTTTCACTAAACCAAACCCTAGGATGAGGATAGGAGCGTATAAACAAAACTTTGCCAAAAGCACTTGTAATGATTTTCTTGATTGTACAGAACCAATTGAGAGTGAGTGTCCTGAATTGTCTGTCATATACAACAGCATTCTGCAGCAAAATTCAGAAGAGATGGACCAAAAGAAAACACCCATCATTAAAAACAGAAGTGTAGCTGGATTGCCAACTTGAAAACTGTTTTCTAGCAATAGCAATAAGACATCAGTTCCTTGTGGAAAAAATAGAAATGCTACTACCGCTAAAAAATGAAAGACCAATAAAACCCAAATACCTCTCAATACAAAGAACAGGTCTCTGCTAAATTGTAAGAATTGATTCGATGTTTTAGTTATTGGCATGGCGGGTCTTTAGTGATCCATTAGCCAGGGACGCCAATGCATCATCAAAATACAAATGCCATTGATATTTTGCAATTAACCATAGGGGGTTAATACACCCTTTTTTTGACTTGAAAAAAGGGTGTATTAACGGATATATAAAATGGAATAATAAGCTATAAATGAAATTGATTCTTCCCAGCTTTAAGAGCTATTTTCTTACCCTTCCAGTCTAAATAACCACTGGTAAGACTGGGGAGTTCAATGGTAATTTCCCATTTACCATTTTGCAATTGGTAGCTGGCGTTAATGGTTCCTGAAGGATGCGGAATGCTACCACTAATTTTGGTTTCTTTACCCAAGTGCGGAACAATTTTTACCTTTTTAAAACCAGGTGCATCACTGTCAATACCCAACACGGTTCTAAAGAATTCAATATTGGGGCTAGCACCCCATGCATGACAATCTGATCTTGCATTGTTGATGTCTGAGATTTCAGCCCAAGTGGTTAAGCCTTGTTGAATATTTTCTTTCCAGATGTCCAACCAATCTAGATAACCATCGCCATAGCCGGCAACTACCAAGGCTTGGTAGACATAGTATTTAAAAAAGATGGTGGCTTCTGTTAAGCTTTTGTCTTGCAGCATTTTTTCTGCCAAGGATTTTGCTTCTGTTCCTTTTACGGTTCCTGTAAGAATAGCCAAGGTATTTGCGTGTTGTGAATACAAGTCTTGTTCTGCCCTATCCGCAAACAATTGTTTGGCAGGGTTCCAGTATTTTTTTCTGATGGAGCTTTGCAATGCGTTGATGGCTTCTTGATATTTACTTGCATAAGCAGGCATACCAATAGACTGTTCCATAGATGCTGCTTGTTGCAAAGTATAAAGGAATAAAAAATCTACTACGGCAGAAGCACCATCTTTACCAATGGGAGCTCTTCCACCATCCCATCCTTTGGTAGTACACCAGTCTGTGAAATTCCAATAGGGTAGTTCTTTTAATCTATGGTCTTCCAGTTGGTACTTGCTATAATAATCCAGTATAGCTCTTGTGCCTACTAATTTTTCTTGTACAAATTTTTCATCCTTGCCATAAATCCAATAATCGCGGAGCATGGCAATATACCAGAGTGAGAAAGTTGGAATCAATTGTGGCGTATGCGATGGATGCCGGCTATACGTAAGTCCTTCTGAGATTCTTGAATTATCCATCTGGGTAAGCGCATTGCGCACCAATCTGTCATCACCTGTATTGTACAATGAAACCATGGCCTGTATGCGCGCGTCTCCAATATATTGCAACTGCTCATAGTAAGGACAATCCATATAAGTTTCCCATGCACAAAGTCTTGCAGTTCTCCAACCAATTTCCAAGATCTGATTAAATAGGGGATTACTTGATGCAAATTGGGCTTTGCGTTCAAATGGATAACCCGTGAAATAACTATAAAGATCCTTGATTTCTAAAGCCTCATTTTTAGTAGTCACCGTTAACAACAAATATCTAAAAGTTCTGAACTGCAAAGAACTAAAGACTTGGCCTTCAGTTCCATCAGAAATTAGTTGGTCTTCTCTTCCAATAAATGTTTTTCCATCCACTTCATTTCTATTGCCTTTTTGAGGATACTGGGTAAACAATGCCTCTGCATAACCCAATTTAATATTGGCTGATTTTCCTTTGGCAAATTCTAAAACGGGATAGGCATTGGTCAAGGATCCTTGGTCCAGTAATAGGCTAATGGTTTTATTGGCGGGAATGGTCAATGTTGTTTTGGAAGCAGGAAAACTAGCAGGTATTGTTAGACCGCCATCTCTTTTAACAGTAGAAAAACGTTGATACACATAAGCCATTTCAGGTAGCGTTGTAGGCATCAACGCCCAACCAACTGGCATGTCTAGTTTATAAATGTTTTTTGGAATTGCATTTCTAATCTTTGCTGCATGCATCCACTGTGTAGTATCCAATGCTCCTGTTTCCCAGCCCTTAACTTGTTTGTTAAAATCTATGGACTCTCCCGGACCCGCTACATAATAAGTTCTCATAGTAACAGGTAACGGACTATAAGCACTGTCTTGTTTGCACCACCAACTATTATTGGAATTAATTAATGATGCTTGATCTCCAACACCCTGTAATAAAAATGCGGTATGAAAACTGATCTGTGCTTCTGGAGTGTGAGCACCCTCATTCCAAACTTTTGCAGCAATACTATTCTTTCCCTGTTTTAAATAAGGCGCAAGATCAAGGGTGGCATAATTCCAGTGTTGAATATCGCTGCGAGCAGGCCCAACTGAAACCATTTGTCCATTTACCAATAATTTGTATCTATTATCAGCCGTTATATGCACCAAAAATTTACCCACCGCTTTGTCTAGTTGAAAATCTTTTCTAAACAAATAAACGCCATAACCATCTCCCGAATTAGGTAATCCAATCCAAAAGGCTGGCCATTGTTTGTGTTCCAGATCTGGTTCTTGGGTCTTGCCTATAAAAGGCATTGCGCAGCAAAACAGCAGCAGGGCTGCGATGGTTTTTTTCCAGTAATTCATTAGTAGTTTACTTTATTTAGCGGCTTGCTTGATTTGAAATTGATACTCGCCAGATCCCAATTCTAAGGTCACAGTGCCATCTGCATTTTTGACTGCTTTGTAACTAGCATCTATTGCGTTACCATTTTCTTTGATATCGTCTACAAATGCCGCAGGCAAGATGACCGTTGTTCTTGTATTGCTTGGAATGGTTGCTTTCCATTCAATCATACCATTATTGATTTTCCAGCCTGAAGCAAGCTTTCCATAATAGGTTTCCAAACTAGCAGATGCATGTGTGAGACCCTTACCCAAATGGGGCTGGATCTTGCTATGCTGATAACCCACACCATCTTCATAAGTATCCAAACCTACCACAGATCTGTACATCCAGTCTCCAATGGCGCCATAAGCATAGTGGTTAAAACTATTCATAGAAGCGGGTTCAAAACTACTATCAGTTCTAATCCCATTCCATCTTTCCCAAATGGTAGTGGCTCCCATTTTCACGGGATATAACCATGATGGATAAGATTCTTGTAACAATAATTGATAAGCAGTTTCTGTTTGTCCAAATCGAGTTAATACTTCACACAGATAGGGTGTTCCTAAAAACCCTGTGGTTAAATGATTGCCATAACTTTTTACATTTTCTACCAGTTTTTCTGCCGCTTTAGCACGCAGGTTTTCTGGTAGCATGTCAAAATTCAAAGCCAATACATAAGCTGTTTGGGTGGAAGAAACCAAACGGCCATTAGGAGTTACGTACTCTCTAAGAAAAGCTGCTTTTACATCGGCCAATAATTTCTCGTAAGCAGGCAGATCTTCTGTCTTACCCAAAACTTTGGCTGCATTGATTAATAGTTGCGTAGTATGGGCATAGAAACACTGGGCTATTAAATATTTGTCCGTTACGGCAGCGCGTCCGTCATTATCATCAAATGGTCTATAGAATAACCAGTCTCCAAAGTGAAAACCAGTATTCCACAAATTGTTCTTGCTTTCTTTTTGCATATAGCCCAACCAGGCTTTCATACTTGGATATTGGTCTTCCAAAATGCGCTTGTCTCCATAAGCCAAGTACATATTCCAAGGAATAATGGTGGCCACATCGGCCCAGCCCGTAGCACCAGCAGAGCTAGCTCCCAATACATTTGGTATTACAAAAGGTACACTACCATTGGGTAACTGATCTGCAGCTACATCTTTTAACCATTTGGCAAAAAAGCTATTCACGTTTCTATTAAAAGAAGCGGTTCTAGAAAAAGCTTGTGCGTCTCCAGTCCAACCAAGGCGCTCATCACGCTGAGGACAATCCGTAGGAACGTCTAGGAAATTACCATTCTGACCCCACTGAATATTGTGTTGTAATTGGTTGATTAGCGGATGAGAAGATTCAAAATTTCCGGTGAGAGGCATATTGGAATAGAGAGCCACAGCACTAATATCAGCTGGACTTAATTTGCCAGGATAGCCTTCAATTTTAGCATACCTAAAACCCTGCCAGGTAAAATGCGGTTCAAATATTTCTTCTCCACCGCCTTTTAAAATATAATTGTTCTCACATTTGGCAGCGCGCAGATTCTCTGTATAAAAATTACCATACTTGTCTAATACTTCTGCGTGCGATACTTTGATTTGATCACCGGCGTTTCCTCTTGCTTTGATGACAACCCAACCTACTAAGTTTTGTCCAAAATCAATTACCTGTTCTCCCTTTGGTGTAGTAAAGATTTTCAATGCAGGAAAAGTCTCTTGCTTTTTCACGGGTTCATTTTCTGTAGCTACAATTTCTTTAAGTGAAATATTGGCAATTGTGACTCCCTTCCAATCTTTGTCTGCAAAGCCGGCCTTGGTCCAACCAATGTGTTCTTTTCTAGCATCATAGGTTTCACCATGATAGATCTCTACGTATTGAATGGCCCCAGTATTGGATTTCCAATTAGGATTAGAAGCAATGGTTTCTTTGCTGCCATCGGTATAGACAATATTTACCTGCATAAGTAAGGCCAATTCTTTGCCATAAATATTATAGTTATTACCCCAAGCAAGATTGCCCCTATACCATCCATTGCCAATGGTTACTCCAATGGCATTTTCACCCTTGGTAAGCATCCCAGTAACATCGTAGGCTTGGTATTGAATTCTTTTGTTATAAGAAGTCCAGCCTGGTGTAAGATAGTCATTGCCCATACGTTGGCCATTGATACTTGCTTCATACATGCCATGCACGGTAATATAGGCTGTGGCCGATTGTACCGTTTTTTTTAATTGAAATGAAGTTCTAAATAATTGACTAGGTCTTTGAATGGTATCTTCTTGAAATCCGGCTTTGATCCACTGTGCCGTCCAATCTGAAATTTCTAACAAACCTGTTTGAAAACTAGCTGGGCTACTCCAAGCAGACGGTGTTCCACTTTGATCCCAACTGCGTACCTGCCAACTATAACGTGTATTGCTTTTTAGTGCAGGTCCAGCATAATTTACTTGTACGCTTTGATTGGAATTTACTTTCCCTGTATTCCAATTGGAACTTTTATCCTTGTCTGCACTGAGTTTGATTTCATAAGCGCTTTGAACCGTACTACGTTTGTCAGAAACAATTTTCCAACTAAACCTAGGTGATTTGGTACCCAAACCAATGGGGTTAGACTTGTTTTCTGTTAATAAGGAACTGACTTGAACTTGGGCTTGAACACAAAGAAGCATTAGCTGCAGGGCAGCAAAAAGCAAAGAGAACTTTCTCATGGTAGCAGGGTGGTTTATTATAAAGCAATCATTTACAATGCCATGGGTCATTGGGGTCTCCACTAATACCACCCTTCACTTGAGCATCCTTCAATAAATCCTGATCAAAGCAAAAACTAAAATTATTGGATCTTATCTTGATAATATCACAGATTACTGTTACTCCCTTGATACTATTTTCTGGTCCTTTAAAACTGATTCTATTATTGGGTTGAATATTCTTAATCTCAAATTCCCTTGTATCTACCGTATTGCGATTACTAGGATTAATATAGAACACTTTAATTGTCATGGACTCAATAGGATACTCTGTTTTGTTCACAACTGGAATGGTTAGATTAGTAACCATTTCATCTTCTGTAAGTGTAAATTCTACATCTTTATGTAAAGGCGCTAGATAAATAAATTCTTTCCAATTTTTTCTATAGTTAAGATTCTTATCCGAAGTACTGGCGTCCTTTGCAATTTCAGTACTTGGAGTAGTACTAATTGTTTTCTTAGTTTCGTCTACTTCTACTATTTCTTCTTTAGGTGTGAAATAAGTGGTTTTAACATAAAAACCAATTAGAATGCTTAATGCAAGTAAAATGGTAATTAGGGGATACCAATTGGTTTTCTTTTTCTGTTTGGGACGCATAGCCTAAAGTTATCATAGTTTTTTTAAATTCGGAAGCTTCTCTTTGATTAGAAAAATTTTCCAAAATCGATTTCGTAAATATTTGTAACATTCTATAGTTGAATTTGTTATTTGCTAGTCTTTTGCCGTTTTGGCATTTAATCACTTAATTTCAATCACTCAAAATAACAATATGATAGCAGTAAAATCTTATGCAGCCTTAGACAAAACCAGTCCTCTTGCACCTTTAGATATTAGCAGAAGGGCCGTTGGCGATAAAGACGTTTTAATAGACATTATGTATTGTGGGGTTTGTCACTCAGACATCCATATGGCCCGTAGCGAATGGGGTCCCTCTATTTATCCCATTGTACCCGGACACGAAATTGTGGGTAGGGTAACTGAAGTTGGTGCAGCTGTGACCAAATTCAAAGTAGGCGATTTGGCCGGAGTAGGTGTTTTTGTTGATTCTTGCAGAAAATGTGCTTGTTGTAAAGATGATTTAGAGCAATACTGTGACGAGGGAATGACCGGAACTTATAATGGCTATGAGCGCGATGGAAAAACCCCCACTTTTGGAGGGTATTCCAACAAAATTGTGGTAGACGAGCATTATACCTTGCACGTGGGTAATTTTAAGGAAGAACAACTAGCCGCAGTAGCTCCCCTGCTTTGTGCGGGAATAACTACCTGGTCACCATTGCGTTATGCCGGTGTAGGCAAAGGGCATAAAGTAGCCGTTTTGGGCCTAGGCGGTCTGGGTCATATGGGTGTGAAATTTGCCGCTAGCTTTGGGGCAGAAGTAACCATGATCAGCACCAGCCCTTCTAAAGAAGCTGATGCAAAAGCACTGGGTGCTACCCATTTCTTACTATCTTCAGACAAGGAAGCCATGGCTAAAGCAGCAAACAGTTTTGACTTTATCCTCAATACGGTGGCAGCACCCCATGACGTGAATATGTACTTAAACTTGTTAAGCGTTAACGGAAAAATGTTGGTAGTAGGTCTGCCTCCAGAGGATAGCAAAATATCAGCTTTTCAATTAGTAGGAAAGCGTAGAGGAATCATTGGTTCAATGATTGGGGGCATAAAAGAAACCCAAGAAATGTTGGATTACTGCGCCGAACACAATATTGTTTCCGATATTGAAATGGTGGCTATGAAAGATATTAATGCGGCTTATGAGCGCGTGATCAAAAGCGATGTGAAATATCGATTTGTGATTGACTTAGCAACTTTGTAAGTGAAGAGATAAAAGTTAAGAGAGGAGGAAGAAAGTGAAGAGATAAAAGTGAAGAGTGAAGAGTGGAGGAAGAAAAAGGAAGAGTGGGATTGGAAACTAGATCATTAATTATAGCAAATGAGAAAATCTAATATCCCTTTCCTGATAGTCTTATGCTTTCTTTTTGTTGCTAAAACAAGTATTGCCCAGGATCTTGATTCAATGATGAATGTGTATGCAGACGGTTCCGCAACCGAACGTATACACATTCATTTTGATAAAAATATTTATAACAAAGCTGAAACCGTTTGGTACAAAGCCTATTTGCTTCAAGGCAGAGATACCGGAAAGGCCAGCATGAATATTTATTTAGATTGGTATGGGGCCGATGGCAAACCATTGAGCCAGTCTGTATCACCCATTATTTTGTCTGCTGCTTCCGGTTCCTTTGAAATACCAGCAAACTATCCAGGAGATTTTATTGAAATTAGAGCTTATACCAAGTGGATGCTCAATGATGACCCCGAATTGCTATATCGGCGTCAGCTATTAATTCATCAACCTGCTGCAAAAACTACTAACCAAACTGTTTCAAAAACCACTGTTGCTGTTTTTCCAGAAGGGGGTTATTTGATTCAAGGGCTACAATCACGTCTTGCCTTTAAAGCAACCAATGCTTTTGGTAATCCTGTTTTAATCAAAGGGGCAATAGCCGATGAAACAAACCAAATCATTGATTCCCTAGAAGTATTACATGATGGCATGGGTAGTTTTTTTCTAACAGCCAAACCACAACACCAATATCATTTAAATTGGGTAGACCAAGACGGCAATACAGGTGAAAGCCCTATCAATATTACCAAAACAGAGGGTGCGCAATTGACTGTTACCAGAATCAAGGAAAAGGTTTTGTTTCAAGTGGAACGCAGTGACAAAACGCCATCGAGCTTTAAAAATATGGTCCTAGTGATACATATGAACAAAGTAGGTCTTTATCAGGTGGCCATTAATACTGCTGAAAAAAAACGGATTAACGCTGAAATTCCAACCCTTGACTTACCAACTGGTTTGCTACAGTTTACCTTGTTTACTGCTGACTGGATACCAGTAGCAGAAAGGGTTGTGTTTATCAATAACCAAAAACATGAATTTCACATTGACCTTAATGCATCGCAAACAAATGTAGATGCCCGAGGCAAAAATGTACTAGAAATAAAAGTGCCAGATACATTATTTACCAATATGTCTTTGTCTATTACGGATGAAATTACTAGCCAGCCTTCTCAACATACTATCTACTCAGATATGTTTTTGAGTAGTGAGATTAAGGGAAAGGTTTATAACCCTGGATACTATCTCACAGGAAATACAGATGAAATTGCATCGCATCTTGACCTTGTAATGCTAACCAATGGATGGCGTAGGTTTAACTGGGAAAAGATTAAAGCCCATATTGGTCCTAACAATCCTTACCCTATTGAAAATGGGTATATGAAATTAATAGGAAAGGTTTCAGGGATTAAAACGGACAAGACCAATGAATTGAATATGATCATTGTAAGCAAAGACAGTAGCAGACAGTTTGTCTCTACAACTTTGCAAAAAGATGGCAGTTTTGAATACAGCGTAATTTTATTTGATTCCGCTAAAATTTTGTACAGCATCAATAATGATCCAAGCCTCACACAAAAAGCCACCCTACAAATTCAAAACGGTTTGATGCCTTTATCTGCCAAAACAATCTCAGTATTCAATGAGCAAAATAATACGGAGATGAATCTGGCTGTGAAAGGAAAACTAGACCAGCTTTGGTTGCAGCAAGAAGCATTAAGGAAAAAATTGGAAGAAACAACCTTAAAAGAAGTAACGGTAAAATCAACGATAAAAACGCCTGTTGCCAAGTTAGATGAAAGATATACATCGGGTTTTTTTAGAGAGAATCCTGCTAGAAAATCTTATATCCTAGATCTGTCTAATCCCAATACGGTTGTAGCTGCAAGTACGATTATGGAATACTTAACCAGCAGGGTCCCTGGCTTGATGGTTGGTGGGGATGGATCCATGCAATGGCGTGGACATAGCCCCAATTTATTCTTAAATGAAATGAAAACGGATATTGCTACACTCAGTGCTATTCCACTGATCAATGTGGCCATGATTAAGGCCTTTCCGCCAATTTTTATGTTTGCATCAGGAGGTGGAATGGGAGGTGCAGTCATTGTTTATACCAGAAATGGGAATGATTATACCCCTCCTGAAATACCCGGTCTTCAAACCATCAAATTATCGGGATATAACAAGTTCAAAGAGTTTTACTATCCTAACTACGAACAACCGGATTCTGGTTTTGTAAAACCTGATAACCGTACAACACTCTATTGGAATCCAGATATATTTACCAATCAGACCCTGCAAAATTTGAAGATTGAATTCTATAACAATGATTTTTCCAAAACCTTCAGGCTTGTATTGGAAGGTATTAATGCAGCTGGAAAAATGACCCATATAGAAAAAATCATTGGGGCAAATGGGATTATTCAATAATAAGTTTATAGCCCTTATTATGAATATTGATGAATTTAATACTTGGATCATCGCTCAATTTTTTTCTTAATTTGGAAACCAACACATCAACATTTCTGCTAATCACAATAATTCCTTCTTCTGCCCAAATTTCTTTGATTAGTTTCTCTCTTTCAATTACTTGGTTTACATGATTCATAAAAATGAGTAGGGACTTTGTTTCCTTTTCAGATAATGGGATCAACCTGTCTTCTATTTGTAATTTTTGTTTACTGGGATAAAAAGAAAATTTCCCAATCATTCTTGTTTCAACAGTTTCTAAGGGCGCTGTTTTTTTCTTGTACATTTTAAACCGCTTTCTTAGAACATAGGCCAATAGAACCGATAAGCAAAACAATCCTATCCATACAAATAGTTGCATTTGACTTAAATTGTCAAAACTGATTTGAATCAAATAGCAGCCACTTCCTTGTTTTCTACCGGTACAGGGAGTTAAATTACCCGATTTTGCATTGATTTCAAATGCATAGATGGTTGATTGTTGCGCACAATCAATGACACTAACATAATAATTTTGAGGGAAATCGGATTTCTTCAATTCCAATTGGACCAAACTGATCAAACTATCAGGGATAAAGGCAAATGAATGTTGAAAGGAAATCTGATAGGTATGCGCATCTAATTTTTGAATGGGTAAAACTATTGAGTTGGAATCTTTTGCATGAAGCAAAATCTGGTGCCCAATATTTCGTAAGACCAACACTTTATGTTTTTCTACCTGTTCATTTTTTGACTGAATGAATAAAATCGATAACACAATGATGCATAAGGCAGAAATGGAAATAAATAAAGGCAAGGGCTTCATTGACGCAAAATAGTTCATAAAATCTCCATCAATAATCAATTTACATTGGTTTTACAAGATTTTACATATTATCAGGTTGCCGCTTTTTGTATTCAACTAGTTTTAATTAAAACAATTAGGAATGATAAAAGCTGGATTATTGATACTAGTTTATTTACTACTCAACACCTTATTGATAGGTGAACTCCAATCTCAAACAATTGCCAGTCAGATAGAGCAAGTGGAAAACAACCTTGCTGGAAGACTTATATTAAATGGCAAACCCTATAATCTTGAGGATAGGATGCGTTTTTATCATGTAAAGGGCTTAAGTATAGCAGTGATTAATAATTATCAGTTGGTTTGGGCTAAAGGATATGGGTGGGCAAATGAAAAAGAAAAAAGACCAGTAACTACCAATACTTTGTTCAAGCCAGGGTCTATCAGTAAAACTTTAAATGCTTTGGGTGTTTTAAAATTGGTTCAAGACAAACAATTGAGCCTAGATAAGGACATCAACGAGTATTTGACATCTTGGAAATTCCCCTATGATAGTTTGTCAAAAGGCAAAAAAATCAACCTAGCCCATTTATTAAGTCATACCGGGGGATTATCTGTATATGGGGGTTTTCCTGGTTATAGCCCCAATGATATACTACCAACCATTCCAGAAATATTAGACGGGAAAGCACCTGCAAACACCCCTGCTGTGAGGTCCTTATTTGAACCAGGTCTGCAATTTCAATATTCTGGTGGCGGAACCATCATATCTCAGTTGATACTCACGGAAAATAGTCATCAATCCTATGAAAAATTCATGTACAACAGAGTGCTAAAACCACTAGGAATGCTAAATAGTTTTTACAGTGCTGCTCCCCCAAGCAAGCAGGTTTTTAATAAAATTGCCACTGGGTACACTAAAAATGGTGATACGGTTGCTGCTACTTTTCGGATCTATCCGGAACAAGCACCCTTGGGATTATGGACTACGCCAACAGAACTTGCAAAGTATCTGATAGAAACACAACTGTCCTATAAGGGAAGATCATCTAAACTGCTTAATCAAGAAATGACCCGTTTGCACCTTACCCCATTTATTGACCAATCAGCTGCAATGGGTGTTTTTACTTTAGACAAAAACGGGGAACGTTATTTTTTCCATGATGCTGCCAATGAAGGTTTTAGAGGCATGTTTTATGGAAGCCTTGAAGGTGGAAACGGGATGATTGTTTTTGTAAATTCTGATGATGGGGATATCATACTGGAATTATTGTCAAGTGTAGCAAACGTATATGACTGGAAGGGATTTGATAAACCACAAAACATCAATACCATTCAAATTGCTGATAGTGTAGCTGCTAAATATATAGGCAGTTATTTGTACGATGGAGTTTTGGCAGAAGTAACAAAAAAACAAGATGGCTTATATTATTGGACACAAGGTCAAGACGTAAAAATGTATTTTACTTCAGAGAAGGATTTTGTAAACATGGAATTCCTTGCTGAAAAATCCTTTTTGACAAACTTGAATGGAATGGCCACTGGTTTTGCAAGAAAAGTCAATAGCAAGGAGTTTAGTCCAGCGCAAAAACTAACAAAACTAGATACCATCAAAACAAATGAAGGTCAATTAAATAGTTATGCTTGGCACTTGATTGAGACAAAGCGGTTTCAAACAGCCATCCCCTATTTGCATAGGGCCATGGAACTTGAACCACAAGATATTTCAGTGCAGTTAAACCTAGCACACGCATATTTATGGAACCAAGATTTTCAAAAAGCAGTATCTGTTTATCAAAGCTATTTGGCTACAAAGAATATGGAAAGTTTATTACTAAAAAAGAATATCCTCCAAGATTTTGAATATTTTGAAAAGATGGGGTTTGACAAATCAGTCATGGAAAAGCTGATATTAGCGCTTAAATTAAAATCCTAGTGATTGTTCTTAAAAGCAATTTCCAAAAATAGAGATTCACATGAAACTAAGATTGGCCATTTTCTTCCTGTTATTTTCCCATTTTTATTCCTGCATTGGCCAATCTAATCAAGATGGAAAACCAGCCAATTCAGAATTAAATAAATCCTTAATTGGGGCTCCCAAACTAGTCAAGAATCATTTCTCTAATCAGGTGCAAGCAATGGCTGATAATATTCATTGTATGATGGAAGACAAAGCTGGGAATCTTTGGTTTGGTACTACAGGAGACGGGGTCTATAAATATGACGGAAAGCAATTTGTCAATTTTACTACAAAGCAGGGCTTGAAGAGTAATGCCATTTGGTCTCTATTGGAAGATCAAAAAGGGAATATTTTAATAGGAACCGATGCTGGTCTGTGTATGTTTAATGGGAAAGTCATTAGCACAGTAAACTTAGAAGGCAGTCTAGGATTTGATACTAATGAATATGGCTCTTCTAAAAATGCTATCTGGAGCATGTTACTAGATAGCAAGGGGAAAATTTGGTTGAGCACAGGGGATGCTGTTTTTTGGAGTGACGGAAAATCCTTTACGCGTTTTTTGAAGCAAGGTCAAATCCTTAACCCACAATCCCTTAAACTCAAAATGGTAGACGACCTCTATGAAGACAAATATGGGGTCATCTGGTTTGCTTCAGGTATGCCCCCAGGTTTAGAAGGTGTATGCCGTTTTGATGGAAAGTCTATTACCAGTGTCAAACCCAATGGTGACAGTTGGATTAGATATATTGTTCCAGATAAAAATGGTTGGATCTGGTTTGGTGGTAGACTAAAAGGCAATTTTTATTATGACGGAAAAGCTTTCAACAATTTCAACTTGAGGACTGATATAGGAAACGTGATGCTATGTGATGCTGCCGGAAACCTTTGGTTCTGTGGAAGCGAGGGAAATAAAACCTATGAAAGTAAGGATGGCATCTGGAGATATGATGGAAAGAGCTTTGTCAATTTTTCTACAGCAGAGGGCATGGGAAAAGAGTTTGTTCATTCCATGCTACAAGATAAAAAGGGAAATATTTGGATTGGTACTAGAAATACCGGCTTATATAGGTATGATGGCAAAAAAATCACCCGTTTCTCTGAATGAAAAACGGGTGATAATATTTTAAAGCCTATTTGATTGTTACATCGCCGCAGGCAAAAATTAATCTTCTTTTGGTTCAGCAGGAACATGATCCGCAGGAGTCACATTCTTAATGCTGAGTTGAAAACGGGTATTCAAAGCCACTTCATAATTACCCTTGTTCAGGATTTCACGAATCCCAGCGTCAGCCAATAACACATCGGCCAAGTCTTTTGCCAAAGGAATTCCACTTAATACGTTCAGGGTTCTACCACCTACAAGCTCAATTAGAAACTTATAACCTGCTTTACGTCCGCTACCGGCACGTTCAAAATCAATACGGTTCAGGTCTAAGGTTTGGTTACCATTAGCAGAACGCTTCAACAAAATTTTGATAATCGGCAGGTATTTGCTCCAAATCTGGGTGTACATAATCGAATAATGGTTTAATGAGGTAGAAAGCAGTCCCAAATTGGGTTCGCCAGTCAATATTATTACAAAGGTGCGCTATTTATGGCCGAAAAACGAATTTCCTTTAAATATCTTCGCTGCATCATGACAGGAATAGACAGTGTTCAATTGAATCAGGTTATAGTCCACAAAGTGGGAAATCCAAGCAGGGGCGAGGCTTTGGGCCTTTCTGCCAACCCATTGACCCTCAATGATCCCATTGTGCAAGGGATGCTGACAAAATACTTTTTGGGGGCTTTTAATGAGCAGGAACAGTACCATTTTACCCATATTAGTAGCTTGGATCTTAATGAAGTGTACCAATATGTGAAGGCCATTTTTGAAGACAATAAGCAGTTTTCAAAGCAGTCTGTGCAGCTGGCCCAGTTCCTTTATAGCAAGAGTACCCATAGCAAGGTCAAGGAGGGGGAAATGTATTTGGCTCATTTTAGCAATGTTCCTTTTGAAACAGAATATGTAGACGCCATTGGCATTTTTAAGAGTGAAACCAAGGAAACTTTTCTAAAAGTATTCCCCCATGGGCAGAGTTGGGAGGTGATTGCCGAAGACGGGGTGAACATTAATAAACTAGATAAAGGCTGTTTGATCTTTAGAAAAAACCAGTCAGAGGGATACGTGGTTTGTGTAGTAGACAATACCAATAAACAACAAGACGCCCAGTATTGGATCAAAGATTTTTTACAAGTAGCACCAAGCGCCAATAGTTATTATCATACCGATGCCGCCATGGGCATGTGTAAATTATTTATCAGCAATGAGCTCCAAGAAAAATTTGAAGTAAACAAATCTGACCAGATAGACCTACTCAATAGAAGCATGGACTATTTTAAAAACAAAGAAGCTTTTAAAATGGAAGAGTTTGCAGAAGAAGTGTTACATCATCCAGAAATGATTGAAACTTTTACCCAGTACAAACAGACTTATGAAATTGCGCGTCAGGTAAATATTGAAGACGAGTTTGATATTCATTTAAAAGCCGTGAAAAAACAGGAGCGGGTATTCAAGAGTATTTTAAAACTAGACAAGAATTTTCACGTTTATATCCATGGCCGAAAAGACTTGATAGAAAAGGGTTTTGATGAGTTTAGTGGCAAGCATTTTTACAAACTCTATTTTGACGAAGAGTCTTAAATGCTGGCGCGATGGCTATTCATTAAAGTGTTGCCATCTCTTTTACATAATCATACTGTTCATCCTCATGCATGCCATCAATGGCTTTGTTTACTTTTTTCAATTGCATCTGGTAGAGGTTGTTCAAGACAGGATATTTGTGATAGGCAATACCCGATGCTTTTAGTTTTTGGCAAAAATGCAGGAGCACTTGGGCCTCACCCTGTTTGCTACCCATGTATTTAATATGTTTACCCGCAATGCGTAAAATTTTGCGAAGGGCTTTCTTAGTCAAATAAATATTGGCCTTGGGAAGTTCTAAAAATCCTTCATTAATCTCTTCTTTTACTTCTGCTATATAACTTTCTTGATCATGCGATTCAAATAGCAGGTAAGTTAGTAATTCCTTATTCTCTTTTTTGAATTTGGCTAATTGCAAACAGAGCTCTCTGAGCCTAACTAGATTGCTTGCTTGTAATTCCGCTTTAATTTCCTGTATACTGGCCGCTTTCATGATGGGATAAAATTAAAACATCTGTACTTGGCCAAGCTAAAAAGGAATGCCCTTTATTTTTATTAGTTTTAGGTTTGAACAGACTTTGATCAAATTTAATAGGAACAAATGCAAATAGCCGTTATAGGATTGGGTAAAATGGGTTTCAATTTAGGATTGAATATCTTGTCAAAAGGTCATCAAGTCATAGCATTTGACCAAGATGCTACCCTAGTTCAAAAAGCAGCAACAGCTGGTATGCAACCCGTTGCCAATCTAGAAAATCTTTGTGCCAGCTTCACTGGTCAACAAGTTATTTGGTTAATGGTTCCTGCGGGTCCCATTGTAGATGCCGTTATTGAACAACTCACACCTAGTTTGGAAAAAAGCGCCATCTTGATTGATGGTGGTAATTCTTTTTACAAAGACAGCATTCGCAGAAATGGAGAACTAGCCACATTGGGAATTGATTATTTAGACTGTGGTACTAGTGGCGGTACTAGTGGCGCTTTGCAAGGTGCTTGCACCATGATTGGCGGAGATCCTGCCGCCTATCAAGTGGTAAAACCTTTGCTAGATGCCATTTCTGTGGAAGGTGGTTCTTTGTACACTGGCCCATCTGGTAGTGGTCATTTTGCCAAAATGATTCATAATGGCATAGAATATGGAATGATGCAATCCATTGCTGAAGGCTTTGAAGTTTTGCAGCGTTCTGATTACGAATATGATTTTGCCGCATTATCTCATTTGTTCAATAATGGTTCCGTGATCAGGGGTTGGTTAATGGAACTCACTGAAAATGCCTTTAAAAAAGACCCAGGCTTAGACGCCATTAAAGGAGTGATGCATAGCTCCGGAGAAGGTAAATGGACCTTGGATACGGCTTTGGATCTAGGTGTTCCAACTCCTGTGATTGCACTTTCCTTGATGATGCGCTACCGATCTCAAATGGAAAATACTTTTTCAGGTAAAGTAGTGGCGGCTTTAAGAAATGAATTTGGTGGTCACGCAGTAGTAAAGGCAAACGACTAATTCTCTACCATGCAATATTATGTAGGGATTGATATTGGAACAGGTTCTACCAAGGCCTTGGCATTTAACGCTACTGGTCAGTTATTGGCCAAGGAGCAAATCAGTTATGCTACAAATCAAACTGAGAATGGATGTGCCGAGCAGGATCCCAATACTGTTTTGGCAGCCGTGAAAGATTGTTTAGCAACACTTACAAAATCTTTGAATGCCGCGCCAGCGCTGATTAGTTTTAGTACGGCCATGCATAGTTTATTGGTTGTAGACTCAGCTGGAAATCCGTTAACAGCATCTATTATTTGGTCAGACAATCGCGCAGCAGCAATTGCCCAAGCATTTAGAGAAAATGCAAACATTAAAAATTGGTACCAACAATCAGGGGTACCCATGCACGCCATGTTGCCCCTTTGTAAAATCAAATGGCTGCAAGAAAATCAACCGCAAGTTTTTGCAAGCGCCTTCAAATTTGTGGGCATTAAAGAATATATTTTATTCCAATTAACAGGCAGTTGGGTAGTGGATCATGCTGTAGCTGCTGCCATGGGTCTTTTAAACATTCATACACTTGACTGGAATGAGGAAGCGCTTGCTATGGCAGGGATATCGCGCCAGCAATTGCCTGAGCTGAAAGATGCCAAAACCATTTTGCCACTGCTAGAAGGGAATTTATTTTCATTAAATGATACCAAGATTGTCTTGGGTTCTAGTGATGGAGCCATGGCCAATTTGGGCTCTTATGCAGTTGATGCAAACACCCTTGCTATTACTATTGGTACCAGTGCGGCAGTGAGAATCATTCAAGACCAAATTCATTTGGATGCATCTATGCGCAGTTTTTGTTATCCCATTACGCAGGGTCAATACCTTGTTGGTGGGGCTTCTAATAATGGCGCGCAATTATTGGAATGGATGCAAACCAAGCTCTTTCAATACTCAGGTGCCACTAAGGACTTTTTTGAACAAGCTGCCCTATTGCCTATTGGTTCTGATGGTCTAACGGTCTTGCCATATCTCAGCGGTGAGCGTGCGCCTATTTGGAAAGAAGGGGCAAAAGCGGTTTTTTTTGGCATGGGTTCCCAGCATGGTCAGGCTCATTTGGTTAGAGCTGGCATGGAAGCGGTTTTGTTTAATCTCTATGCCATTGCTCAATTATTGCCCTTAAATAAGCATCCCAAAAAAATCATGGCCAGCGGTGGATTTATTCAGAACCAAACTTGGTTGCAAATGATGGCCAATTTGTTTCAGCTACCTGTTGAAGTAAACGATGATGGAGATGCATCCGCACGCGGTGCGCTTTTATTGGGTATGCAAGCGGCATTTCCAAACATCCAATGGGAACCACCAGTTAACCAAGTTTTGCAACCCATTGCAGCGGTGGCAGAAGAATACCAACAAGCTTTTCAACGCTTTGAACAATTGAGTAGTTCCTTGGTTCACTTCATGTAAGGGGCTTTATCCTATTGAATTGGTGCACTAATTAATTTTCCTTTATTTTGCCGCTCAATTAGAAGTTATGAAACGCTTTATTATATACAGTATTTTCTTGGTGCTAATAATGCCCAAAACTATGCTTGCGCAAACTCCCCGAACTTATCAGGATAGCATTGTGGCTTGGCATCAAAAAAGAATACAGGATTTAAAAGCACCAAATGGTTGGGTGAATTTGGTGGGGCTGTTATGGTTAAGCCCGGGTAAAAACAAATTTGGATCTGCTTTTAGCAATGAACTTATTTTTCAACACAAAGACATGCCCGATCAAGCGGGTACTTTTAATTGGGAAAACGGAACTGTTAATTGGGTTTCTCAAAAAGGCATTGCTACCAAGATCAATGACAGCCTGATTCAGGAAGCCATTTTGTTTTCAGCTAATGAGAAACAAGCGCCACAAATTGCCTTGGGTAGTCTGCGTTGGAACCTAATCAAAAGAGATAATAAAATTGGGATTCGCTTGCGCGATGTAAATGCGCCTGCTTTGAAAAAATTCAAATCGGTTCCCTATTATCCTATTAATATCAAATACAGAGTTGATGCGATTTTGGAGAAACCTGCTTCTAACAAATTAATGATCACCAATGTGCTGGGTCAAACAACTGCACAGGAAACACCAGGCAGATTGGTTTTTCAAATCAACGGGGTTACTTATAAATTAGACGCTTTAGATGAAGGAGGGGAAGAACTGTTTGTGATTTTTGGAGACGCTACTAATGAAATAGAAACTTATCCCACGGGCAGGTTTATGTATGTACCCAAACCAGACGCATCTGGTCATACGGTCATAGACTTTAATAAGGCTTTTAACCCGCCTTGTGCTTTTACAGTACATGCAACTTGTCCATTGCCACCCAAACAAAATATCTTACCCATTGCACTCAAAATAGGAGAAAAGAAATTCCATCCTGAACTACTCAAATAGTTTGATGAGCCCATATGGGAAAATCTTCTTAATTTTTGGCACAATTCAAGTTATGCTAGATAAGAAAATCATCCTGACCATTACTGCCTTTACGGCTTTTGCAACCATGTCATTGGCCCAAGCCCAAACAGAAGCTGAGAAAAAAGCCATCCAATCTGCTAGGGAAAAAGAAGCTGCTAAAACAGAGATCTGGGAACCCGTTCCCGCCAAAGTAACTCCCGGTAAACTAGCTGGAGAAGCACCATCTGACGCCATTGTGCTGATGAATGGAAAAGATTTGAATGCCTGGCAAAAAGAAAATGGAGGTGCACCCACTTGGAAGATTGACAAAGACGGAGCAACCACTGTTGTAAAAGGAACAGGCAATTTAGAAACCAAACAAGCTTTTGGTTCTATTCAATTACATATTGAATGGCGTGAACCAAAAGCCATTGCTGGATCAAGTCAGAGCAGGGGTAATAGCGGGATCTTTTTTATGGGCCGATATGAATTACAAGTATTGGATTCTTATGAGAACCCCACTTATGTAAATGGTCAGGCCGGAAGTATGTACAAGCAACATATTCCCTTGGTAAACGCAAGTCGCAAACCAGGAGAATGGCAGGTATATGACGTGGTGTTCACAGCCCCACAATTTTATGCCGATGGTAATTTGCAAACACCAGCTTATATCACCGTATTCCACAATGGGATCTTGGTTCAGAACCATGTTGCTATTAAAGGTGGTACTGAATGGATTGGTCAACCCAAATACACAGCGCATAAAGAAAAAGAAACACTCATCTTACAAGACCATGGAAAAGATGGTGGCAACCCAATGAGCTACCGCAATATCTGGATCAGGGAATTACAATAACACATGTCATTAATAGCATCGCCTGAGCAGGTACTCGCAAACATTTTTGGATACAATAGTTTCAGGAATAACCAGGAAGCCATCATTAACCAAGTATTGGAAAGTGGTGACGCCATGGTGCTCATGCCCACGGGCGGGGGTAAAAGTCTTTGCTATCAAGTGCCGGCTCTTTGTCTGCCAGGCCTAACCGTAGTGGTCAGTCCCTTGATTGCATTAATGAAAGACCAAGTAGATGCGCTATTGGTGAGCGGGGTAAAAGCTGCTTTTTTAAATAGTACACTTTCCGCAGCAGAACAAGCAGCCATTAGTCAACAGGTTTGGAACAATGAACTCAAACTGCTCTATGTTGCACCAGAACGTTTGGTAGGATCGGATAAACAGTTTCTCAAATTTTTACAAGGGGTAGAAGTCTCCCTATTTGCTATTGATGAAGCGCATTGTATTAGTCAATGGGGGCACGATTTTAGACCAGAGTACAGGGTTTTACGCGAACTTAAAAATTATTTTCCCAATACCCCATTGATTGCGCTCACGGCTACGGCCGATGCCTTAACCCGCGATGATATTATTGCGCAATTACACTTAGAAGATTGTCCTGTTTTCGAAAACAGTTTTAACAGACCCAATATTCGCTATACCGTAAAACCCAAGCAGGGTTATTATGGAGAGCTAGTAGCTTATTTGCAGGAACACCAAGAAGACGCCGGCATTATTTATTGTTTGAGCAGGGCGTCAACAGAAAAATTAGCACAAGATCTTTGTGACGATGGTTTTCAAGCGGCAGCCTATCATGCAGGATTAGAAAGAGAAACCAG
>CALRXZ020000025.1:0-35094 GCA_943372255.1 Chitinophaga pinensis | reverse complement strand
ATTTTCTTCAAGAGTTATATTCCCTATTTGAGTGATGTTGAAAAAATGGGTTTGAATGAATCTCCCTTAGAAAACTATGCACCCAGCAGTTATGCAGCACAGTGTTATCGGGATTTGTGGAAAGAGATCCGGAAAACCTGTATTGCCTGATTATTGTATCTTGCAAACCTAACTTAGATGCTGCCCCAAACCCCGAATCCAATGGAAAGAAAAATTAATTCCTGGCATAGCCCTGCAATAGGACAAGAAATGCCCATTGTCTCTTATGGTCATTATGGTTTTGCCTTGTTGTTAATTCCTACTGCCGCGGCGGATTATTTGGAATATGAGCGCTTTCAGTTAATTGATGCTTTGGCGCCCATGATCAACGCAGGAAAATTGCGTGTTTATAGCATCAATAGCATGAACAAAGAAAGCTGGATGAACAACCAAATGTTGGGAGAGCACAAAGCTATTAGGCATAACCAGTTTAACGAATACGTGTTTAATGAAGTAATTCCTTTTATCCGTAATAGTACTAGTCCTGAAATTATGATCTATACCTGTGGTGCTAGTTTTGGAGCATTGCACGCCATGAACCTGTTTTTAAAAAGACCAGATATTATCAATGGCGCCATTAGCATGAGTGGTGTCTATAATTTAACCGAATACACCAAGGGATTTTGGGATGACCAAGTCTTCTATAATAGCCCTGAGCACTATATGCCGGGTTTGAATGATCCTTACTATCTAGACAAGATCAAAGCAAGCCATCATATTCATATTTATACCGGTAGTGGAGACTATGAAGACCCAGAAGCCGGCAAACGATTTGCGGGCATTCTCTACGAAAAAGGCATTTGGTATGACTTAGACGTTTGGGGACAAGACATTAAGCATGACTGGCCCACTTGGATCAAAATGCTGCCCTATATTTTGGAGAACAAGTTTTAGATTCTCCAAAAACATGTTAATTCAATTTGACTGTTCAGGATATCTGCCCCTACTGTTTTAATATTACAGCTTAATATGACTGTTTGAGAAGAAAGCTACACCAGGTTCTTGTTTGTATATTCCTGTTTTGCGGATTGTTGGGGCATCGTGCGGTAGCACAATCCATCAATATCAGCGGTACGGTGTACGATATTTCTGCCAGAAGACCTTTGGAAGCAGTGGCTGTGATGAGTACTTCCGGAAGGGGCACTATTACAGATTCCATGGGTAGGTATAGCATTCGGGTTCCCCTCAGAGATTCTATTTGGTTTTCCATGATTGGCAAGTCAACCATGAAATATCCGGTAGATACCATTTCCAATACTGAGAGTTTTAATGTGATGATTCATGTGCGTGCCTTTGACCTGCCCGATGTGAAAGTGCGGAACAACTATTACAAGTTTGACTCGGTGCAGAATAGAAAAGATTACGCCAAGATCTTTGATTTTAAAAAACCGGGATTAAGACTAAGCAATAATCCTGGATACAATCCCGGTGGCGTGACCGTTGGATTTGACCTAGATGAGATCATCAATATGTTCCGCTTTAAGCGCAACAGAAGTCTCTTGAATTTGCAAAATAGGTTGCTACAACAAGAACAAGACAAATACATAGACCGCCGATACAACAAACCCTTTGTACGCAAACTCACCAAACTCAACTCTCCAGAGATAGATACCTTCATGCGCCGCTATAGACCTGACTATGAAATCATGCAACAGATGAATGACTTAGAATTGGGCTATTATATTGAAAAGACTTTTGAACTATACAAGTCTGAAAAAGCCAAGAACCGCGGCAGTTTGAGAAGAAGGGATGATTAAATTTTTCCTTTCTCTATGGCAGATGATGCAGTAGCGCCAAGTAATTGAATCATGGGAAGCAAGGCGCCAAAACGTGGGTCATTACTATTGCCTTGTTGATACCTGTGATAAATTTGTTGGGCAATCACGGCGTTTTTAAATAGACCAAAAACATAGTAGAACACAATATCAGTCAAGTCTCTACCAGTGGCAAGGGCGTAGTGTTCTACCAATTGCTGGCGCGATAGGTTTCCGGGTAACCAACTCAAATTATAATTTCTAAAAACAGGATTTTCGTCTGCTTCAAACCAATAAGCAAGCGAGGCCCCAAGGTCCATGAGGGGATCACCTACTGTGGCCATTTCCCAATCCAGTACGCCAATAATATTGGATAAGTTATTGGGGTCAAGGATCAGGTTATCATATTTGTAATCATTGTGTAATAGGGTAGGTGCTTGTGCACGCGGATGATTTGCTGCAATCCATTTGGCAACTTGATAAATGCTTTCAATTTGATCCGTTTGTGCGGCTTGATAACGCTTGGTCCAACCGGCTACTTGTCTGTCTACATAACCTTCTGGTTTGCCAAGTTGGTTTAGTCCGGTGGTAGTAATGTCAAGGGCGTGTAATGCCACTAAATTATTGATGAGTGCTGTGGACAGGCCCTGCATCTCTTGAACTGAAATGCCTAATTTGGGAGCATTGCCCGCGCGCAAAATCACGCCAGACAAGCGTTCCATAATGTAGAAGGGTTGTCCTAAAATACTGGCATCATCACAGAGCAAAAGCGGTTTTGGAATTTTTTTATAATGCGGTTCTAACAAATTGAGTACCCTATATTCTCTTCCCATATCGTGCGCACTCTGAATATTGGCTCCTGCTGGTGGCATGCGCAAAACCCATTCTTGGTTAGCTGTTTGCAAACAATAAGTTTGGTTGGAATAGCCGCCAGGAAACTTTGTGATGCTTACAATTTTTCCAAAGGAAGGCGCTGCTTCATCCAAATAAGTTTGCAGAGCATCTTGGTTAAATGCTCCTGTATTTTTTAGTGCAATGGCGCTATCTAAAGGAAATGTTTGCATGGGAAATGCTATTTGTTTTGTCTTTTCTTTTTAATGTCTAGACCATATTGTTTGAGGATGCTTAATGCCAAACTTTGTTTGTGTACTTCATCTGCACCATCCCAAATTCTTGCACCACGTTCGTGTTGGTACAAATTGGCTAACATGGTTTCATCGGTGAGCCCCATACCGCCATGCACTTGAATGGCTCGGTCCAATACTTTTAAAAACATATTGGCTACATAAAATTTAATGCCGGCAATTTGATCACGCGTAGCTTTAGCCCCATACAAATCAATATTGTGTGCGGTTCTTAACACCAGCAATCGCGCAGCATCAATTTCTACCCGGCTCTCTGCAATAAATCCTTGTATAAATTGTTTCTCACCTAACATTACCCCTTCTTCCATTTCACGACTTACTGCACGCTTGCACAACAAATCAAATGCTTTCTCGGCAATGCCAATCCAGCGCATACAGTGGTGAATCCTACCCGGCCCCAATCGCTCCTGTGCCAGTCTAAAACCAGCACCTTCCTGACCAATCAAATTGCTAACAGGCACGCGGCAATTGTTATACCTAATTTCTGAGTGACTGGCCCAGCCTTCACCCGCTTCACCAAAGATGGGAATATTGCGCACCAGCTCAAAGCCAGGCGTATCTGTTGGAACAATGATCATGCTGGCGCGCTCATGTGGCAATGCTTCTGGATTGGTTACAGCCATCACTACTGCAAATGCAGCGCCATCGGCAGAAGAAGTAAACCACTTGTGTCCGTTGATGACATATTGGTCTCCATCGCGCACAGCAGTAGTGCCCAAACGCGTTGGGTTGGAGCCAGGAAATTCTGGTTCTGTCATGGAAAAACAACTCCTGATTTTTCCTTCCAACAAAGGTTGCAAAAATTGTTGCTTAATGCTTTCAGAACCAAATTTGCTAATCAATTCTGTATTGCCAATATCGGGTGGTTGACAATTAAAACTATATTGTCCATAATAGGGTGCTAGAGACATGAGCTCGGATAATTGTCCAAACTCACAAAGGGTTAATCCTTGTCCACCTTCTTCCTTGGGCAGGTGTAATCCCCAAAGCCCCAAAGCTTTTACTTTTTCTCGCTTCTGATGCAGAATAATTTCTGTTTGTTTAAAGGGACGGGTCAAATGATCCTTCTCTAGTGGCACCAATTCTTCTAAGACAAATTGTTTGAGAATGGGTGCCAATTTTTTAATGCGCTCGGTAGCAAATAGGGCTTCCATGATCCAAGATTAAATGGTAACACCACCATCGGCAGTGAATAAGGTTCCAGTACAATAGCCCGATGCGGGTGATGCTAGAAATAGCGCCAGCCCTGCAATTTCATCTACGGTTCCCATGCGGCTGAGTGGGGCCATTTTTACAAATCGGTTCAGCCATTGCTCGTTCTGCCAAAGAGCTTCTGAGAATTTTGTTTTGATCAGACCCGGACAAATGGCGTTCACGCGAATCCCATCGGGTCCCCATTCTTTGGCGCAGGCCTTGGTGAGCATATTGAGTGCGGCTTTTGAAACAGAATATAAACTCAATCCTGGATCAGGTGTAATCCCAGAGATAGAACTGATATTGATAATAGAACCACCGCCCCTTGACTTCATGCTATGGTGTACCAACTTGCCCAATTCAAAAGGGGCTTTTACATTCACGTTCATGATTTTGTCAAAAGCCCATTCTTCGGCTTGCAAGAGCGGTCCATAAATAGGATTGGTAGCTGCGTTATTGACTAAGATATCTATACCACCATAGAGCCCAATGACTTTTTCTACCAAGTCTTTGCAAGCAGCAATATCTCCTGCATTGGCAGCCATACCCACACAATTACCTCCTGTTTCTCTGATGCTGGCTGCCACTTGGTCTAGGTCTTCTTGTTTTCTAGAATTGATGACTACGGTGGCTCCGCAGGCTGCATAAAAACGGGCAATGGCTTCTCCAATACCCTTGCTGGCACCGGTTACCAGTGCCACTTTTCCTTGAAGACTAAAAATTTGATTGGCGTCTGTCATGTTGATAGTTGAACGATGTAGAATATTGTTTGGCGCTGATTAAACTTGGCGAGCTGTGATTATGCTTTTGCTCGCTTCATGGCTTTTTTCATGGCATCCATGAACTGCTCTTTTACTTTTTTCCTAAACCAGGTGGGTGCCAACCTTTTCATGTTCCACATGGTCCGCGCGGACTTGGGCAGGATAATATAGAGCTCCTTCTTCCCCGCGCGCGCCAATATCTCCTGCGCCACTTCCTTGGCTTCTAGTCCCGAACGGTCTATAAACATTTGCGTGGCTTTCTTTACCAACGCACCCCCACGGGCGTACTGAATCACATTGGTTTTAAAATAAGTGGGTTGAATACAAGAAACCTGTATGCCGTGATCCATCAGTTCTCCATACAGGGTTTCACTAATGGCTACCACCGCGGCCTTGGTCATATTATAGGCTCCCATGGTAGGCGCGCAACCAATGGCCGCGGCACTTGCCGTATTCAGAATATGACCCGATTGCTGTTTTTTCATTGCCGGGATAAAATAATAACAACCATAAACCACCCCCAGTTGGTTAATCCCCGTCATCCATTCATAGTTCTCCAAAGCATAGTCTTCAAAGGGGCTACCATCGCCCACACCGGCATTGTTAAAGAGTAGGTCAATCCCGCCTGCATCCTGCAAAAACGCTTCGGCCACTTGTTTGTATTGCACTTTATCCGAAACGTCTAATTGATAAGTCAGCGCCTTGCCACCCACTGCTGCCACTTCCGCGGCAGCGGCAGCCAGTTCTGCTTCATTAATATCGGCCATGCCAATGGTCCAACCATCGGCAGCCAGTTCATGAGAAAAAGCCCTTCCCAAACCGGAAGCGGCACCTGTAATAAAAGCCCTTTTAGCAGGGTGAGATTTGCTTAATTGGTACATATGGAAGCATTAATCGTTGTTTTGTCGGTGAATAGCATTTTGTCTAATCCCTTCAAGCCTATGAATTTACATAGCAATTGCATGGAAACCACTAATTTTTATCGGATTAATTCAAGGCTTCAACCATTCATGGATTGTAAAGGCTTGCTGCTGAATTATTTCTATCTTTAGCTTTCCAAAACTTCAGCCTTTGAAACTTATCTATGTATTCGGTACCAGCTTGCTTTTCTTAGTTGCTTGCAAGTCCAAAAAAGCCGAACCCAAGCAGAATAACGGTCCACAAAATGCTACCGTAGACGTGATAATTGCCAGCACCCAAAAGATCAGCAATACTGTTGAAGCCAATGGTAATGTCTTGGCCAATGAATATGCCGAGCTAAAACCTGAAGTCAGTGGTCGTGTAGTGGCATTGAATGTGGCCGAAGGAGCCTACGTGAGCAAAGGCACCGTGATTGCCCGCATCAATGACGCAGACCTACAAGCCCAGATAGCCAAAACCAAGGTTCAATTGCATTTGGCCGAGATTACAGAACAGCGCAATCGCAAATTGCTCAACATCTCTGGCATTAACCAAAATGACTATGACGTGGCTTTGAATCAGGTAAACACGCTGAAAGCAGACCTGGCTTATACCCAAACCTTGATAGACAAGACGGTTGTAAAAGCACCATTTGACGGTGTGCTTGGTTTGAGACTGATTAGCCCAGGCGCTTATATTACTCCCGCCACCATCATCACCAGCATACAACAGGTGAACAAACTAAAAATTGATTTTACCCTTCCAGAAAATTATAGCTATTTAATTCACAGAGGTAAGACCGTTTCCGTAGACGTAGATGGGGGCAGAACAGACAAAAAGAAAGCCACTATTTATGCTACCGAGCCATTGGTGAATACTGCCACCAGAAACTTAAAGGTAAGGGCTTATCTAGATGGCAAAGCCAATCCCGGTGCATTTGTAAAAGTCTATGTAGACGCTGGTGAAAATAGTAAGAGTATTATGGTGCCGGCCAATGCCATTATTCCAGAAGCCAGGAACAAGAAAGTGATTGTAGTGAAAAATGGCAAAGCAAGTTTTGTAGACATTGTTACAGGAGTGCGTAATACTGGAGCCGTAGAAGTAACCAAGGGATTAAAAGTAGGAGACAGTGTTGTGGTAACAGGGGTTTTATTTGCGCGTCCAGGTGCACCATTAAAAGTGCGTTCTGTGAAAAAGATAGAAGACCTGATCAACTAGTCTAGCTAACAGCATTACTTACCCTTTGACCCAAATTATCAGATGAATATATCAGAACTATCGTTAAAAAGACCCGTACTAGCCACGGTCATGAATATCATGATTGTGCTTTTTGGTGTGGTGGGTTTTACCTTTTTGGCAGTAAGGGATTATCCCGCCATTGACCCTCCCACGGTAAACGTGCGTACTTCTTATACAGGGGCTAACGCCGATGTAATAGAAAGTCAGATTACCGAGCCCTTAGAAAAACAAATCAATGGGATTCCGGGCATTCGCAGTATCAATTCTTCTAGTTCTAACGGCTCTAGTAATATTACCGTAGAATTCAACCTAGGCGTGGCTTTGGAAACAGCTGCCAATGACGTGCGTGACAAAGTAAGTCAGGCCATTCGTAATCTTCCACAAGACATTGACGCGCCACCGGTGGTTGCCAAATCAGATGCCAATAGTGATTTTATTATCCTTATGGCCATTCAGAGTCATACCAAGAGTTTGTTAGAGCTGAGTGATTATGCTGAGAACGTATTGCAAGAAAGATTTCAGACCATCAATGAAGTAAGTGGGGTATCCATTTTTGGACAGAAGCGTTATTCTATGCGCATTTGGACCAAGCCCGATAAATTAACTGCCTATGGTGTGGCATTCAATGATATTCAAGCAGCATTGAATAGAGAGAACGTAGAATTACCCGCCGGTAAAATTTATGGTAACAATACTGAATTGATTATTCGTACCCTGGGTAAGTTGACTACAGAAAAGCAATTCAATGACTTGATCATTAAAGAAGATCAAACAGGCATTGTTCGCTTGAGCGATGTAGCCAAGGTAGAACTGGGTCCAGAAAATGAAGAGTTCTCTTGGAAATACAATGGGGTTCCAGCCGTGGGGATCAATATTACCCCACAACCAGGAGCCAACTATATCCGCATCTCGGACGAGTTTAACAAGCGTCTGGCACAGATTCAAAAAAGCAATAAATCCGACATTGAGTTTCACGTACTCATTGACAATACTCGCAATATTCGCAAGTCATTAGAAGAAGTAATTGAGACTTTGATGATCTCTTTTAGCTTGGTGGTATTGGTGATCTTCTTCTTCTTTAGAAACTGGCTTATTGCCATTAGACCGCTGATTGATATTCCAATTTCCTTGGTGGCTACTTTCTTTATCATGTATGTGGCAGGCTTCTCCATTAATGTATTGACCTTGTTGGGTATTGTACTAGCAACGGGTCTTGTGGTGGATGATGGAATTGTGGTCACGGAAAATATCTTTAGAAAATTAGAAGGCGGCTTGCCCATTAGACAAGCTGCATTGGAGGGTAGTAAAGAAATTTTCTTTGCTGTTATCTCTACTTCCATTACCCTGGCCGTAGTATTCTTACCCGTAATTTTCTTACAAGGTTTTGTGGGATCTCTGTTCCGTGAGTTTGGTATAGTAGTGGCTTGTGCGGTATTGATCTCAGCCTTTGTATCACTGACCATAACCCCGGTGCTAAACGTGTACCTGAACAAAAAAGACATGGGTCATGGTAAGTTCTATGAAAAAACAGAACCCTTTTTCCGTGGTATGGAAAATGGCTATAAATCCTTGCTCACCGGCTTTTTGAAAATCCGTTGGATGGCTTGGGTTATTGTGGCTATTTGTTTGGGAATCATCTTTTTTATAGGCAAGAACATGCAGAGTGAGATTGCCCCTATGGAAGACAAGAATAGTGTGCGTTTTAGTTTTACTGCACCTGAAGGAACCAGTTATGACAAAATGCTCAAAACATCGGAAGCAGTAACCAATTTCTTAACCGATTCTGTTCCAGAAAGAGAATTCACTTTTAATAGTACCCCTAGCTTTTCAAGTACGGGCGTGAACAGTGCCATCGCCCGAGTAGGGCTGATTCCGGCAGATCAGCGTAAGCGCAGCCAGAATGAAATTGCCATGGATCTACAAAAGAAAGTAGGCCGATTTAATGACGCCAGAATCTTTGCGGTACAAGAGCAAACCATTTCTATTGGTTTAGGATCAAGAGGTGCATTGCCTGTGCAATACATAATTGAGAATCTTGACTTTGAAAAAATCAAAGCTGTGATTCCTAAATTCTTGGAAGAAGCGCGTAAAGACAAAACCTTCCAAAACGTAGACGTGAACCTGAAATTTAATAAACCTGAAATGCAGTTGACTATTGACCGTATGAAGGTGAAAGATTTGGGACTTACTACTACTGATGTAGCTGCTACGGTACAAGCCGCCTTTAGTGGTGCACGCTCAGCCTATTTTATCATGAATGGCAAACAGTACCAAGTAATCAATCAAGTGGAAAGGGCCGATAGAAATGAGCCTGTTGATATTGAAAAACTTTATGTGCGTAATAACCGTGGAGACAATATTCCTCTAACCGCTGTTGTGAAACTAGAAGAGAATAGTAACCCTCCAACCTTGTATCACTTTAACCGTTTTAAAGCCGCTACCGTTTCCGCTTCCTTGGCCGATGGCAAGACTATTGGTGATGGTGTAAAAGCCATGCAAGCCATTGGTGCCAGGGTCTTGGATGAGTCCTTTCAAAATGATTTGAGTGGTCCTTCCAGAGACTATGTTGAATCTTCTTCCAATACCAATTTTGCCTTGATCTTGGCCTTGGTCTTGATCTATCTTGTATTGGCCGGACAGTTTGAAAGTTTCACAGATCCATTTACCATTATGATTACCGTACCACTAGCTGTTGCCGGTGCCTTGCTCAGTTTGTGGGTCTTTGACCAAACCTTGAATATCTTCTCTCAGATTGGGATGATTATGCTCATTGGTCTAGTAACCAAGAACGGGATCTTGATTGTAGAATTTGCCAACCAGAAAAGAGAATTTGGACTAGATAAAAAAACAGCCGTTTTAGACGCCGCGGCCCAACGCTTAAGACCCATTCTCATGACCAGCTTAGCTACCGCTTTGGGAGCCTTACCCATTGCCCTGAGCCTTGGTGCTGCTAGTACCAGCCGTATTCCTTTGGGGATTGTGATTGTGGGTGGGATCATGTTCTCTTTGGTGTTGACCCTTTTTGTGATTCCTGCGGTATACACGTATATCTCTAGCAAACACAAAACTGAGAAAATAGAAATCAGTGAATAAAACAGGATTTGATTTGAAACAATTTTGAACGTTGTTTAAACATCTTTACAAATACCAAAAGCTCCGTCTAACACGGAGCTTTTTTCATGATAATTATTAGTTTTTATTAGTCCTGTTGCGGGTAACTTTGCAGTCTAAATTCCAACACATGGGAAACATCATCGCCGATATTCGCAGAGATTACAAACTACAATCCTTACAAGAAAAAGACGTAGCAGATCAACCCATTGCTCAGTTTGACAGGTGGTGGAAAGACGCTATTGAAAGTGAGTTGGATGAAGTAAATGCCATGACTTTGGCCACGGCCGATGCTACTGGTGCGCCATCAGCTAGAATTGTTTTGTTGAAAGGTTATGATGAAAGAGGCTTTGTATTCTTCACCAATTATAATAGCAAGAAGGGTCAAGACATTGCTGCAAACCCCAGAGTATCCCTAGTCTTTTTTTGGAAAGAATTAGAGCGTCAGGTGAATATCAGTGGTAGCATTGAAAAAGTATCTGTTGCTGAAAGCGATGCCTATTTTCAATCCAGACCCGTTGGTAGTAGAATTGGTGCCTGGTGTTCTCCTCAAAGTACCGTGATTGCTGACAGACAAATCTTAGAAGACAATATAACTAAGTATCAGGCCCAGTTTGGCGATGGTCCCATTCCCAAACCCGATCATTGGGGTGGCTATTTAGTACAACCCCAAAGCGTGGAATTTTGGCAGGGTAGGAGTAGTCGTTTGCACGATAGAATCAAGTACCGCAAAAACGATCAAGGTCTTTGGATCATTGAGCGTTTGGCCCCATAAGATGCAAGTATTGGCTAAATGGAATATATTGCCAGATAATCTTTTGATATGGCACTTAGTAGATTCTGGCTCACCATCATCTTGGTCTCTGTTACCTATATCTTGGCTTCCCTGTTTAGTGGTAGTAGTTATTCTATTGACTATGTAGTCAATGGTAAGAAAGATGATCCCCTGGTTAAGAAAGAATTGTACTTAAGCCAGCTCTCTGTTCCATTGCAAGACACATTGCAAAAAGCCAAGGACCACCGCGTAACTTTTAATGATTCCTTGTATATCTTAGATAATAAAATTGTGCGCATTGCGGTTGGCAAGCAAGCAACGGATGGCATTTTACCCACGGCCAAGAATACCATTTTTGATTTGCTATTACCACTGATTGCCTATCTCTCTTTTTTCTGTGGCATCCTGCAATTGCTCATTGATTCTGGTGCGTCTGAAAAATTGGCCAAATTACTCAGCCCCGTTTTTGTAAAAGTATTTCCGGAAGTTCCCAAGAACCACCCTTCCATTTCTTATATGACTTTGAATTTCGCTGCCAATTTTTTGGGTCTTGATTCTGCTGCCACACCCTTTGGTTTAAAAGCCATGGAAAGCCTGCAAGAACTCAATCAAGACAAGGACAAAGCCAGCAACTCTCAAATCATGTTTATGGCCCTGCATGCTGCGGGTCTCACTTTAATTCCCACTTCTATCATTGGCTATCGCGCAGCACAAAATGCACAGAACCCTGCCGATGTTATGTTACCATGCATCATCACTTCTTTTATTGGTACCATTGCGGCATTGGTGATTGTGGGTATTAGACAAAGAATCAATTTTAAAAGTGCTTCGCTGATTATTTCTATTGGTGCTATCATTGGTGTAATAGCTGGTCTACTTTTTTATATCACCCGCCTAGACATCATTGGTAAAAACCATTTTACCAATAACCTCTCTAACGTGATCTTGTTGGTCATCATCTTTGCCATTTTGCTCTATGCATTTATGCGCGAGAAATATTTTGCCGCCAATGACAAAGACATTTTTAGCTCTTTTGTAGAAGGTGCTGCTTCTGGTCTAAGCACGGGCAAAAGAATCTTCCCTTATATCTTGGGGATGTTGGTGGCCATTTCTTTATTCCGCAACAGTGGTGTTTTTGAAATCATCTCCGGTTGGATGGCCAAGCTCTTCCTAGCATTTGGTGTTGACAAGGAAATAGTCAACGCCCTCCCCATTGCTATTCTGCGTCCCTTCAATGCCGCGGGTTCCAGAGGTTTCCTGATTGATTCCATGCGCACTTATGGCGCTGATTCTTTCACCGGTCGTCTGGCCAGCATTTTTCAATGTGCTGCTGAAACCACGTTCTATGTAATTGCCGTTTATTTTGGTAGCATCAAAGTCAAAAACACGCGTTACACTTTATCCACCATGTTACTAGTAGACCTAATCTCTGTGATTGCCGCCATTTTTGTGGCCATGCTGTTTTTTTAGCTGCCGCAAAACTGACGGTCATGATGTTATGCCGTGATTTGCGCTTGCTCAAAGTTGTATCTCCTTCGCGCCTGCCCTGGAGCTGGTCAAAAAGCAGCAGAGCTGCTAATTGCCCTGCCTCCGGCACCGCTCCAGAAATGTCGCTCAGAAGACACAACTCTTGAGCGGCGATAGTCCGTCTAGTTGGGGGATGTTTTGGTGCCTGTATTTTATGGCCAATGTTGTTTTGACTATTTTATTTATTCATTTCTGACATTTCAATTGATAAGACACTAAAATAATTTTAGTCAACTGTTTTTATTCCCTATTGCAATTGGTCATTGAGTCTATTAATATTAAACTATGATTCAAATTAATCAGATATCGTAGTAAGTCAAACTATGTTAGGGGTATTCCCATTTGGCAATTAATTCAATACCATGAAAAACTTATTGTTTATTTCATTGATTTTAATTCTGACAGCATCATGTAGGAAATCAAATGTAACTAGTGAAGAGTTTAAGTTAAAAACAAAACCAATTGAAATTGAACGCATGAAACTAATTTTCAACGAATTAAAGGATGCTAAAGTTTTTAATTTAAAAGTGGGAACTAAAATAAGTCAGTCTATAGATCCAATACAAAATCAAGAAGAGCAAGTTGCAGTAATTCTTGAACCACTAGTAATTAATGGCAAAGAGCTTCAAACAGAATTGCTTTCAATTATTGAAAATTCTAATGAATGGGAACAAATACCTGATGCAGATAAACAAATTTTATTAAATTTATCTAACGAGCAATTAGCAGATTTATCTATAACCTACAGCTTTGGAGGTATCAATGGTGGTGCAATTCATGATTGTGTTGGTGTTGCACTTGGTTTTGCTGGACTTAGGAGTTTAATGACAGGAATGGTAACTGGCCCAACAGTTTCAACAGCATTAGGTATTTTAAAATGGGTCGGAAAACGTTATTTAAGTTATATAGGACTTGCTTGGATGATTTGGGATTTCATGGATTGTGTCTCACATTTTTAATTAAAAAAATGACATCAAATGAAAACGAATTACAATGAAATTTTAGAGGGAAAACTAGTTTCAAAAGCATTAGAAATTACTATTGTACTAACAGTTGTTTTTTACATAGTATTTTCAGTCATAAAACGGTTTTCTAACAACGAACAAATGTTTTGGATACCTGTGATTCTTTTTGCCTCAAACTTTCTTGTTCTCTTGGAATTAGTTTATTTAACTAAGACCAAGAAACTAAATAGTACTAAAAAGGAATTTATAGGACTACTTAGTCAAACTGTTTTAAACTTGGCATTTGTAATTTTTATCCTCACATTTCTTTTTTGAGCGCAATGAAAAGTATTTCAACATTAGCAACAAAACAAAGGCAATAAATTACAGACACCAAAACATCCCCCAAATTAACGGACTATCGCCGCTCAAGAGTTGTATTTTCTGAGCGGCCTTTCTGGAGCGGTGCCGGAGGCAGGGCAATTAGCAGCAGCGCTGCTTTTTGACCAGCTCCAGGGTAGACGCGAAGGAGATACAACTTTGAGCAAGCGCTAATCACGGCATAACATTGTGACCCTAGTTTAATGCAATCTATAGTCTAGCAGTAATCTGAAATGAAATCAATCCATTTCTTCTGGGCATTTCACGGTAGAGATAACCATTATAAGCATAGTGTCTGCAACCATTGAGCATGACTATTCTTGCATCACGTGGCATGATTCTGGTTTCATAACCAATATAAAAAGGAGATCTTTGTTGATAGACTATTACGGGACCGCGTGAATTTCTATAACGGTTGTCATTGCGGTCATCCCAATCATTGTGGCGGTTACGATTGTTGCGATTGTCGTGGTTATAACGGTCTCGACTTTCATAACGATTGTCTCGGTCATAACGCTCGTTTCGCTCGTTCCGGTCATCACGAACATAACGTTCATTTCTCTCATCTCTGTCCCTTCCCCTTTGTGCAAAAGAAGCAACGGAAGCCAGTAGCAAGATGGCCATACTAAGGCTGATCATTTTAAGCGTAGAGTTGTTTTTCATTTGTTTGGTTTTAGGTGATTGGATCTTTACCCTTACTAAAACAAATGCCGTGCGCAACTATGCAAAAGAAATCATAAAACAAAAAAGGTCCCGAATGCTCGGAACCTTTTCAAACTATGTAAAGTGGAATGTTGGTTTATTTCCTAGCCATTACTTTTTCAGCAGCGGCAACAATATAAGGCGTGTCCAAACCATACTTGGTTAAGAGTTCGGTGGGTTTGCCACTTTCTCCAAAAGTATCATTGGTACCAATATATTCAATTGGAATAGGTAAGTGCTTAGCAGCTACTTGTGCAATGGCATCGCCCAAGCCACCAATTACATTATGCTCTTCAACAGTAACCGCGCATTTGGTTTTGCTGATAGAAGCAATTACAGCTGCTTCATCCAATGGCTTGATGGTATGAATATTGATTACTTCTACGCTAACGCCTTTTTCTTCCAAAATTCTACCGGCTTCAATGGCTTTCCATACCATATGACCGCAGGCAAAAATGGAAACATCGGTTCCCTCGCTCAATTGCTGGGCCTTGCCAATTACAAAATCAGAACCGTCTTCGGCTGTGAAATTGGGCCATTTTGGACGGCCAAAACGCAGGTAAACAGGACCTTCGTATGAGGCAATAGCTTTGGTGGCAGCCTTGGTTTGGTTAAAATCACAAGGCACAATCACGGTCATGCCAGGCAACATTTTCATTAAACCAATATCTTCTAAAATCTGGTGGGTAGCACCGTCTTCACCCAAGGTAAGACCAGCGTGCGATGCACAGATTTTTACGTTCTTTCCGCTATAAGCCACACTTTGTCTAATCTGGTCATAAACACGGCCAGTAGAGAAATTGGCAAATGTGGTGGTATATGGAATCTTTCCGCCAATGGTCATACCGGCAGCAATGCCAATCATATTAGCTTCTGCAATGCCTACCTGTACATAACGGTTGGGAAAATCCTTGATAAAGGGTCCTAGTTTTAGGGAGCCAGCTAAGTCAGCTGTGAGCACCACTACGTTTTCGTTTTCTTTACCTATTTCATGAATGCCTTCTCCGAAGCCACCCCTTGTTTCCTTTTCATTCAGAACTTGAATATACTTGAGTTTCATCCGCTGGTTTTAAATTGCTGCAAAGTAACAAAAAGAAGGGCAGTTATTGGTCATTAGGGCCCTATTTTAAGGGATTAAGTTTCTGAAGCTGTTGTTACGTCTTTTACATTACCCGTGCGCTTGAGTACGCCCCAGTGCTGTAATTCTCCTTTAAGCGCCCTTCTATAAGCCTTAAACAACACTACTAGCATCAACCATCTATAGATCAATCGCTGAGGTAAGAGCCAGATCAGTTTCCACAAGGGCTCTTTCTCAAACAAGAAAGCTAGTGCTGCAATGGCAGCGTCTACTAGCATAAAAATCAGGTAATAGACCCCAATTTTTTCTGCGTTACCGGTGAATAGTCCAATCAGCATCAAGAGATCTGCCAGTGGTGCAAACAATGGGATAATGTATTTGAACAACAAAATATCGGGCAGGGCCAACCATCCCAATGTTTTGTAACGCACGTTAAAGAGTGCGTCTCTGTTTTTCCAAAATGTTTGCATGACCCCAAAAGTCCAGCGGAAACGTTGCTTCATAAACTGACTCAAAGTTTCTGGGGCTTCGGTCATGGCAATGGCTTTGTTCTCATTGTCTATTAAATAACCGCAGCGCAGAATTCTAATGGTCAGGTCACAGTCTTCGGCCAAGGTATCGGTGCTAAATCCACCCGCTGTTTCAATGGCTTCTTTTCTAAACGCACCAATGGCACCGGGTACTACCGTAATGGCATTTAAATAAGCAAAAGCTTTTCTGTCTACGTTCTGACTAGAAATATATTCAATGCTCTGCCAACGCGTAAGTATGTTGACTTCATTACCCACTTTTACATTTCCTGCAACCGCACCTACCCGTTCATTTCTAAAATGCACCATGAGTTTGCTCACAGCATTGGTTAAGAGTTTGGTGTCAGCGTCTATACATACCACGTATTCGGCATTGGTTTGTGCTATGCCATAGTTGAGGGCAGAAGCTTTACCACCATTGGGTTTGCTAAAGACCTTCACTTTTGGATGGTTGGCAAAAGCAGTGGAAACTTTTTCAAAAGTCTGGTCCTTGCTGCCATCATCTACAAACACAATATTGAAATTAGGATAATCACATTTGAGTAGGTTCTCCAATGAGCTAACCGCATTTACTTCTTCATTATAAGCAGGTACAATAATGGAAACCAAGGGTGTTCCTACAAAGGGTAGTAGCGCATTGGCTTTTTCTTTTTTGCGTTGCAAAATAGAAAGACCCAACATCATGATTAATCTAATACTGCCCAAGATCAAGAAGATGACAAAAAGCGCATAAAACAATTGTCCCGTATAATAACCCAACTCGGCCAAGAAGCTGTTGAACTGAAGCAACTGATAACCACTTCCGGGTGGTACGGGTGGCATCAGGTCTTCTTTTTTCTTACCCAATAAATCCGCCACGGTAGTAAATGTGTATCCCTCTTTTTGAAGGGTTTCAATAATTCTTGGTAGGGCTTCAACAGTGGGTTTTCTATTACCACCTGCATCGTGCAACAATATAATATTACCCCTATCTTTTAATTGCATGACCCTATTAAAAATGGTGTCTGCATTAAAATGTGGCACTTCATCAACGGCCCAGTCTTCTGGGTCAATATTTTCTCCAATGGTCAAATAATTCCTAGTCCTACTCAGGGCCACTGGAATCAATTCTTCCATTTTTTCTGGTTGGGCATCCGCATTAAAAGGAGCGCGGAACATGATGGTGCTATGACCCGTAATACATTCAATGAGTAACCTAGTAGCATCCATTTCTAAAAGTGCGCGTTGCTTACTCACTTTGGCCATATTGGGATGCGTAAATGTGTGATTTCCTAGTTCGTGTCCCTCATTAAAAATGCGTTTTACTAGCGGGATATTATTCTCTGCTTCTAACCCCACCACAAAAAAACTGGCAGGTACTTTGTATTTGGCTAGAATGTCTAAGATCTGTTTGGTATAAACAGGGTCTGGTCCGTCGTCAAATGTGAGCACCAATTTTTTACCCGTTGCGCGTCCCATTTGTTTAACCACAAACATGCTAGGTAAGCTATCATAACGCTCTTCACTAATCAGCATCTGTTCCAGATCCATCTCTGGTGTAATATGGCCCTCACGTGGGGTGGAGAGAACATCAAGAATTTCTCCGTCTCCCATAAAATCTACATCGTCCGTAGCTTCTACTTTGTTGAATTCTGTAAAATCAAATTTCTCCAAAGCCTTTCTGCTCATGGATTTGTGGTAGAAATCCCAGATTCTACTGTCTTCACTCCCAAGTCTCCAAAGCGCTGTTCCTGCAAGCGGATATTCTGTAGCAAAACGCAAAGTATTAAAGTTGGTAGCAGCATCTGTAAAATGTACTTCGTGGTATTTGTCATACTCATCCCAATAATGGTATTTCAAATTATAGGTGTCATTGTCATAGATTACCTTACCCTCACTTTCTCTAGCTATGGTTAGTGCTTGTTGATAGGTAACGTCTACGCCCTCACCACCTTTTACCCAGTCATAACCATAAGCTGCCATACACAAAACAATTTTGTGCATGGGCACTTTTTTGGCCATCTGATCTACGGCTGCTTCAATCCATCTTTGAGAACTAATGGGCCCGGGTTTGGTATCAGAACTATGTTCATCATAAGCCATTAGAAAAACATAGTCATTGTATTTTCCCAAGGCACTGTATTCGTAGTCCTCGTTAAAAGGCATCACGTCTTGTGAGACCAATAAATTCTCAGCGTGAAAACGGGTATACAATTCCTTCTGAAAATTGCTTAGGGTCTCATTGTTCTCTTCTATTAATTCTTCCAGATCAATATTGATTCCTACAAAACCGTTTTGCTTAATCAGCCTAATCAGATCAGAGATTAGTTTTTCTTTTTTGGCAGGGCTGTTTAAAATTCTATGAATCACATCACCCCGGAAAACGCCGTTGATATTATTGGTGAGCATGGGCATGACTTTTACGCCAGAAGCTTTGATCACGGCCTGTCCACGTTTGTCAATATTGGTATAAACAGAATCGCCCTTGGCATCCAGAAAAAACCATTCGGGAATGACCAAGTTCATTTTGTTGATATTCCTTTTCAAGGAGAAAAATGCTTGTGCATCCCAGGCCACATAAAAAGCTGCCCTGATTCCCAAGCTATCAATATTGGCTAGCGAGCCCCTTGGGTTGTCCAAACTATCTTCCTGTCTATAACCGGCTCCTCTTTTCCATTTATCGTCTATAAACTTTCTAAAGCCCTGGTAATTTTTACCCAGTTCCGTGGTGGGTTTGTCTGATTGCAGCACTTCTTTCATCACTTGACCCCTTACCTGTGGTAGGTTGGGCATATACAGGTTCTTAAGGGCAATAGTAACTACTGCAATGGCCATGACCATTAAAAAAAGGAAAAACCTACCTCCCCACTTAAATCGCTGCCAGCGCGTAGGGTTATTGGTCTGAAATATTTGTACGGGTTCTTTAGGAGCCATAGGGGTTAAGAAGCAAAAATGATGCTAGACTGCAAGTTAAACAGAAAGTCCCGCTAAAATTTTAGCAGGACTTAGTTTATCATTTTTTTAAAGGGGTCTTATCCCTCAAAACTACTGTAGAAATATGGGGTCTTGGCTTCAAACTCTGCAGCGCAGGTATCCACCATTTTGTAGACACGGGTAATACCTAATGACTTTCTTTTCTCATACACTTGGTCTTCTGTACAAGTGTTTTTCAAAATCTTCACAATCTGAATATCAGAGAAACCATTTTTCTTGGCTTCTTTGAGAAGGGCAGTTGGAATGGTGTCCAAACTATAGTTAGCAATCTCTTTTTCAATATGGCAGATCTGCTGAATTTGATATAAGAACCAACGGTCAATCCCAGTTGCTTGCGCGATGGATTTTACGGTAGAACCCTGCATCAGGGCATCTTTGATACGGAATATACGATCCCATTTTGGTGTCTTAATATATTCCACAATCTCCTCGCTCTTCATCAAGCTCTTGCCATAATAGCCCAAACCAACGGCTTCATTTTCCAAACTCTGACAAGCTTTTTGCAAAGCTTCTGTAAAACAACGGCCAATGGCCATTACCTCACCCACGCTCTTCATTTGTAAGCCCAAAGTATCATTGGCGCCTTTGAATTTGTCAAAGTTCCAACGGGGTACTTTTACAATTACATAGTCCAATGCGGGTTCAAAATAAGCCGATGTAGTCTGGGTAATTTGGTTTTTCAATTCATCCAAAGAATAGCCAATAGCCAGTTTAGCAGCAATCTTGGCAATTGGATAACCTGTTGCTTTAGAAGCAAGGGCAGAAGAACGGCTTACGCGAGGGTTAATCTCTACGGCAATCAATTCTTCGGTTTCTGGGTTCAAAGCAAACTGTACGTTACATCCTCCCCAGAAATTACCAAGGGAACGCATCATCAGCATGGCTTTGTTTCGCATTTCTTGGAAAGCAGTATCGCTCAAAGTCATGGCGGGTGCTACGGTAATAGAATCTCCGGTATGCACACCCATTGGATCAAGGTTTTCTACGGTACAGATAATAACTACATTGTCATTACGGTCGCGCAGCAATTCCAATTCATATTCTTTCCAACCCAATACGGCTTTTTCAACCAATACCTCGTGAATAGGAGATGCTTTCAAGCCTCTTTCCAGCGCCGCATCCAAATCATCCTTGGTATGTACAAATCCACCTCCGGTTCCCCCCAATGTAAAAGAGGGGCGAATTACCAGTGGGAATCCTATTTCTTGAGCAAATTCTTTTCCTTCTAAAAAACTGTTGGCTACACGGCTTGGAGCCACGGCCATTCCAATCTTTACCATCAGTTGACGGAATTTCTCCCTGTCTTCTGCAGTATCAATGGCGGCAACGTCTACCCCAATCATGCGGCAGTTAAAGCGTTCCCAAACACCTAATTCATCTGCTTCTTTACAGAGATTTAGAGCTGTTTGACCACCCATTGTTGGCAAAACTGCATCAATCTGGTTCTCTTCTAATATTTTTTCTATACTTTCAACGGTCAAAGGAAGCAAGTAAACCTTGTCAGCCATCATTGGATCGGTCATGATGGTGGCCGGGTTACTGTTGATCAGTATCACTTTAATCCCCTCTTCACGTAGGCTTCTGGCGGCCTGGGTGCCGGAATAATCGAATTCACAGGCCTGTCCAATAATGATTGGACCGGATCCGATGATTAAAACTGATTTGATGGAATTGTCTTTGGGCATGGTTGCAAAAAAATAAATTGTGCAAATGTAAGGTGCAAGGCCCAAAAAAGGCATTAATTTTTCTAAAATGGGTTTTGGAGAACAAAATCCTTGGTAACAGGTTATATTCATGATTGAACACATAAACAAAATAACATGGCAGTATTAAAAGAAGGTAGCAAGGCGCCCGTTTTCAAAGCAGTGGACCAAAACGGCAAGCCTATCTCCCTCAACGATTTCAAAGGAAAAAAAGTCATCCTATATTTCTATCCAAAGGACGATACACCAGGATGCACGGCACAGGCCTGCAACCTTAAAGACAATTATACAGACTTGATCAAAAAAGGATATCAAGTAGTAGGTGTGAGCACAGATTCTGTAGCAAGCCACAAGAAATTTGAGGAAAAATTTGAATTACCCTTTCCATTAGTGTCTGATGAAGACAAAAAAATTGTAGACAAATACAATCTCTGGGGTGAGAAAAAATTCATGGGCCGTACCTATATGGGTACCACCAGAACCACTTTCCTGATTGACGAGACGGGTAAAATTGTCAAAATCATTGCCAAACCAGATACCAAGAACCATACAGAAGAAATTCTGGCGGCTTGGGCAGAACTTGGATAGGATTGACAGTACAATGGGTTAAAAAGCTAGAATGCCTCCGATATCGGGGGCATTTTTGTTATAATGCCGTAATTCTCAATTACAAATACACTAAAAAACACATCTATACGTTTAATAAACAATATCGGCATCCCCTATGCAGAAAAAGAAAGAGCCACTTGCTCAAATTAGCTTGTTCATGCCCCCGCCTCAGATACCGCCAAATGATCGGTTGCGTCTGAAAGAACTGCATGGCTATGGGGTCTTAGATACGGGTGATGAAGCAGAGTTCAATGATATTGTGGCCATGGCAGCCCGAATCTGCAATACTTCTATTGCACTCATTTCTTTAATTGACGCTGAACGTGAATGGTTCAAAGCCAAATTGGGTATTGAAGCCAATGCTTTTCCGCGTGATGTTTCTTTTTCTTCTCATTTTCTAGAAGCCAATAATTTATTTTTTGAAGTATCTGATACGCTCCAAGATGAGCGTTTTGCTGACAACCCCTTGGTAACAAGTGCCCCCTTTGTTCGGTTTTTTGCAGGGATCAGGTTGGTAAACAAAAATGGATTTACCATGGGCGCCCTCATGGTCATGGACCAAGAGCCTTATTTACTCAATGACAACGAGATCTTTTTTTTGCAAACCTTGGCCAAGCAGGTAAACAAATTATTGGATCAGCATATTGTCAACAAACAATTGGAGCAACAAAGAATCAAACTGCAGGAGCAAATGGAATTGCAAAACAGGATTCTTTCTATCATTGCCCATGATGTGCGTAATCCAGTTGGTGCTGTAAAATCTATCATTGAACTCAGCAGTAAAAAACTCTTGAGTAAACAGGATTCCGCTGCGCTCATGCAAATGGCAGCCAAACAAATTGATGGTACCGTAGAATTGCTGAACAACTTGGTAGACTGGGGTTCTATGCAGATGATGGGCAAAGAAGTGGAGGCAGAAAAAATTCACCTCTATACCTTGGTGAGTAATATGTACAAGAGTTTTGAAGTTATCGCATCACTCAAGTGCAATATCATGGCCAATTTAGTGGATGATGATTTGTTTATTCACGCAGACATCAATGCCATACGTTTTATTTTACGCAACCTCATGAGCAATGCCAACAAGTTTACCAAAGAAGGTGTGATTACCGTTTTTGCGCAAGCCGAGGCAGAACAGATTGTCTTATCTATCAGTGATACTGGTGTGGGAATGGATCAAGAAACTTGCAAGAAATTATTTCACGGAGACCAAAATGAAAGCACGGCTGGAACAGGTAATGAAAAAGGTTCTGGCTTGGGATTGATTTTAACCAAAGACTTTATTGAATTACTGGGTGGTACGGTAAAAGTAGAAAGCAATCTTGGTCAAGGTACTTCTGTGACTATATGTTTTCCCAATGAAATGGCAATGCATAAAAAAGCCGCATCGGCCCTGGGCTAACTAAATACTTGGTAGACAAATAAGCTCATCAAATAAGCCAGCCCCGTCATATAGACAAATTGAATCACGGGCCATTTCCAGCTCTTGGTTTCTCTTTTTACTACTGCCAAAGTACTCATACACTGCATGGCTAATACATAGAAGATCATCAAAGAAAAAGCTGCAGGTAAAGTATACACAGGACTTCCGTCTGCGTGCTTAGCCGATTTTAATTTTTGTCTGAGTGAACTGTCATCGGTTTCTTCTACACTATATAAAGTGGCCATGGTACCCACAAATACTTCACGTGCGGCAATAGAAGTAATTAAGGCAATCCCAATCTTCCAATCATAACCCAATGGTCTAATAGCGGGTTCAATGCTCTTACCCAAAATACCTGCATAAGAATTTTGCAATTTTTCTGCAGACAGTTGTTTGCTCAGCTGTGCTTCATCAGCAGGTCTGGCTTGAATTTGTGATGCGTATTTTGCCTCTACATCGGCTATGCGCGTGCCTGGTCCGTGTGAACATAAAAACCAGAGTAGCATACTAATGATCATGATAATCTTTCCTGCATCGGTCACAAAAATCTTGGCTTTTTCTACCATGGTAATACCCACGTTTTTCCAGCGCGGAGCCCTATAGATAGGCAGTTCCAAGATGAAGAAACTCTTCTCTTTAATGCGAATGGTAAACTTCATCACCCAGCTCACAATCAGGGCCATTACGGTTCCTAGTAAATAAAGACCCATCATTACCAGACCCTGTAAACTTAAGAAACCAAAATAGTAGTGCTCGTCTACTACCAAAGAAATCAAAATGGTATAGACAGGTAGTCTGGCACTGCAACTCATCAATGGGGTTACCATTATGGTGAGCAATCTTTCTTTTTTATTTTCAATATTCCTGGCACTCATGATGGCAGGTACCGCACAGGCAAAGCCACTGATCATTGGCATCACACTCTTGCCATTCAAACCCACTTTGCGCATGAGTTTATCACTAAGAAAACTAATCCTAGCCATATAGCCAGTGTCTTCCAAAATGGTGATAATCCCAAACAGGATCATGATCTGTGGAATAAACACAAATATGCCACTCAGACCCGCTACAATCCCATTCACCAACAAGTCTTCAAACCAACCTGGTTCTAAATGTGTACTCAAATAATTTGCCAATCCCTTAAATGCAGACTCAATAGCGTCCATTGGATAATTGGCCATCCAAAAAACGGATTGAAACAATAGGAATAAAACCGCCATCAAAATCAGATAACCCCAAACTCTATGCAGTAATAGGTCATCTAATTTATCCGAAAACATTTTGCTTTCCAAGGGGTCGGGCTCCGTTACATGGTCCTTCATGATCTGACGAATATGCCCATAGCGCTGCACAATCTCGTCTGCCTGTGTTTTGGTAGGATTAAACTGATTGTCTATTTCTATTTGTTCAATCTGCTCCTGTTCAGTATGGGAAAGCGGAAAATTCTCGTGGTTAATCAAATAATGAACCGCTGCATAATCACTTAAGTGTGGAAATAGCTTCTGCACTTCCGCAATGGCTGTTGGGGCCATTTTTTGGTTCTCAATAAAGTCTGCGCGGTTATTAATAGCTGGTGCTTTGGCAAAATTGGCCAAAATGGTTTTCAATTCTCCTAGGCCCTTATTCTTTCTGGGATTCACCAGTACAATGGGTACACCTAATTCTGCTTCCAATCCCTTGACGTCTATGATGGTGCCTTTTTTCTCTGCCAAATCATTCATGGTCAGGGCTACTACTACGGGTACCCTCAAATCAATGATTTGACTACAAAACAAGAGATTGCGTTTGAGGTTGCTGGCATCGGCCACCAAGAGTACCAAATCTACTTCCACTTCTTGGTCTGCGTGCATGAGCACTTTATAAGCCACCCACTCATCTGCCCTTCGGGGATACAAACTATAAGTACCTGGCAAATCAATTAACTGGGTTTTAAGCCCATTGTCCAGATTCACCATTCCTGTTTTCTTATCTACCGTAACACCCGGGAAATTGCCCACTTGTTGGTTCAAACCCGTCAAGGCATTGAATAGGGAAGTTTTTCCGCTATTGGGGTTTCCAACCAAGGCAATATGTAGATGAGGTTTCTGCATCAATTCATTAAGGGGGCAAAAGTACTGGCATTCAATGGCTAATCCTTACGAGATTGGTAACAAAAGGCAAAGAATTGAACCCGCACCTGTATTTTTGCAAACCAAAGGAACCCTACCATGAAAAAACTCCTGCTGTTAGTCCTGTTATTTACAACAGTTGCCAATGCCCAAAGTAAAAAGAAAAAACGCCAAGCTGAAGAGAAAGCAGCCATGGAAATCATGACCAATCTAAAGCAGCATGTGCAGTTCTTGGCCGATGACAAACTAGAAGGCAGAAGAACGGGTACCAAGGGTGAGCAACTAGCTTATCAGTACCTAGTGCAGCAATACACCCAAATGGGTTTGGAGCCAAAGGGTAAGGATGGGTATTTGCAAAGTTTTGAGATTAATGAGGGCAAACAAATTGACCCTAGCAGTTCCTTGGTAGTAAATGACAAAGCATTAGACCTAAATACAGATTTTTTCCCACTGGCCAATAGCGCCCAAAAAAGCCTGAAAGGTAATCCTGCTATGGCTTTGAATGAGCGTGGACAACCTTGGTTCAAAGACTTAAAAGAGGTATTGGAAGAGAATAAAACCAATCCACATTTTGACCTTGATCAAGCCATTCAAAAAGACGCCATCGCGGTAGCAGGAAAAGGCGCTACTGCCTTATTCTTATACAATAGTTCTAGCATTACAGACAATGTACAGTTTAATAAAAATGATAAAACTGCAGACCTACCCATTCCTGTTATATATATTACCAAAACTGGCATCAAGGATCATTTCTCAGACAATGCTGCCAGCTTTAACCTGAGTTTAAAAATAGCAATCAGCGAGCGCAAGCGCAATGCTACTAATGTGGTAGGTTTTATCAATAATAATGCAGCCAATACCGTGATTCTTGGCGCCCACTATGACCACCTGGGTTATAATGAAGACAAAAACGCCCTAGACACAGGCCATATCATCCACAATGGTGCTGATGACAATGCCAGCGGAACCGCCGCCTTATTAGAATTAGCACGTTTGCTCAAAAAATCTGCTCCAAAGAACAACAACTATTTAATCATCCATTTCTCTGCTGAAGAACTGGGATTATTTGGTAGCAAATACTGGTTAGACAATCCTACCACCACCATTACCCCCAACTATATGCTGAACATGGATATGGTTGGTCGTTATGATACGGCGCACAAATTGACCATTGGTGGATACGGTACTTCTCCTGCATGGGGTGCTTATTTTACCGCCAACCCAAGCACTAATTTGATGATTAAACTAGACAGTGCGGGTAGTGGACCCAGCGACCATGCTAGTTTTTACAGAAAAGACATACCTGTATTATTTTATTTTACAGGAAGCCATCCAGACTATCACAAAGCCACAGACGATTGGGATAAAATCAATTATGACGCAGAGCGCCAGATTGTGCAATCTATCTACCAATTAATCGTTTATATGGATGACAAGGGTAAACTGGCTTTCACCAAAACCCGCGAACAACAAACTGGCAAACGCAGTTTTAGCGTGAGTTTGGGTGTGATTCCTGATTATGGTTATAGTGGAACCGGTATGCGCATAGACGGTGTGAGCCCAGGTAAACTAGCTGAAAAATTGGGACTTCAAGCTGGAGATGTACTCTTGCAATTGGGTGAGTTCAAATTTGTAGATGTGAATAGTTATATGACTTCTTTGGGCAAATTCAATAAAGGTGATAAAACCACTTTAAAGATTAAAAGGGGTACAGAAGAAAAAACATTTGAGGTACAATTCTAGTATATGAGTCAGGTGCAGAAGCTGCGGTTAAATATGGATGAAATCAATGAAGATTTCTTTGAAGATACGCGTCTGCTAGGCATTATGGCTCCTTTGAAAAGCTACCAGCTTTGTTTGCAACTCAATGGTTTATTGGGTTATCAGTTTAGACTCAATACCGATATTGATATACATGTTCGTAAAAAAGAACGCAATTACTATTTCTCTGTTTATCAGTCTCCCGAAGCCAATAGTTTTTTAGAGCACTTTCTCTACCACAATCAATTTGACGGAGAATACCTCTTGCCTGAATTTAGGCATATAGATTTTCTCTGGCTCATGAAGGGCGATTTTGTTGACGATGAAAAATGCCAATTTATCCGTCAAACCGTGAACAGCATTGCAGGTGTGCAATTGGTGGTAGAACTCACCAATGAGCAGATCAAGAACAAGGGAAATATGATTTTCTAGTCTGTTCTAAATGACCTGAATGGTTTTTTCTCCAGCAGCCGTTAATCTACCAATGGGTTGGGCAAATGCGCCTAGACCAAAGGATTCCAACACAGCTTGCACTTCAGCAACAGCAGTTGGTGCTACCGCTATCAATAATCCTCCATTGGTTTGGGGGTCAGGCAATAAATGAAAAGCTTCCATCACATTCACACCTGGTCCAAATCCTACTTGACTGCTATAACTATTCCAGTTACGGAAAGTAGCATCTGGTCCTATTTTTTGTTGTTGGTATACCCTGGCCGATTCCAAAATAGGCGTCTTGCCATAATCCAGTTCTGCACCAAGTCCACTGCCCTGGGCCATTTCCATCAAATGACCAATTAGTCCAAAACCGGTTACATCGGTCATAGCGTGTACACCGGCAATTTTTCCTAGGGCTTCACCCGCCTTATTCAAAGTGGTCAGTTGTTTAATCAATTGCTCCAAGTGTTCGGCACTGATTTTCTCTCTTTTGGAAGCTGTTGCCAAAATACCCACGCCAATAGGCTTGGTTAAAAAAAGCAGGTCTCCTTCCTGGGCGGTATTATTTCTTTTGAGGTTGGGCAGGTCTACTAGTCCAGTTACTGCTAAGCCAAAAATAGGTTCGGGGCTATCAATACTATGACCACCTGCTAGTGGAATACCAGCTTCCAAACAAATGCTTCGTGCACCTTCTAATACGCGCTGGGCCAGTTCTGATGGTAGTTTTTCAACTGGCCATCCCAGTATGGCAATGGCCATTAAGGGTTTACCTCCCATGGCATAGACATCAGAAATGCTATTGGCCGATGCAATCTGTCCAAAAGCATAAGCATCATCTACAATGGGCATGAAAAAATCTGTGGTACTAATTAGAGCGGTTCCATTTCCAAGATCATAGGCTGCTGCGTCATCATTACTGGCATTACCCACCAAGAGGGCTGGATAAACAGGTGCCACCACGGCTGTTTTTAAAATATTGCTTAGAACAGCAGGAGATATTTTGCATCCACAGCCACCGCCATGGGAATATTGGGTTAATCTAATCTCAGACATAGTCAGTATTTGAACTGCAAATTACGGTCAATCAGCTTGGAATCACCCAAACCAATTGGCCAAAGTCATATTCTTCTTCAAGGCCATTATCCACCACCAATCGGCCATTGGCCCTTACTGCTTTGATGATGGGTTGAAAATGAATATTGTCTTTTTTCAAAGACACCCTTTCACCTTTTTTATACAAAATTTGATTATAAGCTTCCAATTGCGCTTGCATTCCGCCGTTTTCTAATTCTTGGAATCTATTTTCCAAAGCTTGACAAAGCTCCTTGGCTAGTTCAACGGGATCATAGTTTTTGCCAGTAATCTGTTTTAGCGAAACAGGATTATTAATCTGGCTATCAAAACTGGTTTGGTTAATATTAATGCCCATTCCCAAAACAGCATACTGCCAGTTACTGCCCTTAAGATGGTTTTCAATAAGAATTCCCCCTGCCTTTCTGTCACGCCAATACAAATCATTTGGCCATTTCATCCTAGTTTCTGCCCCGGCATATTGACTAAAAAAGTCATAACAGCCTAGTGCGGCCATAATGCTAATGGCAAATTGTTGGCTAATTAACAAAAATTGGGTGTTTATGACCACAGTTAACAATATGTTTGAACCTGAATCGTCTTTCCATTGTTTACCCATTTGTCCCTTACCCTTGGTTTGGTGATGAGCAAAGAAAGCTGCTCCATGAGCAGCCAAATTAGCCTGAACCTTGTCAATGGCATAGATGTTGGTACTATCCACTTGGGCTAATACCAAAAATGGGTGACCAATGGGAGTTTTAGCATTTATAGGTAACAAAGAATTACTATTTTTGACAAAGGTAGCACTCATGGGTCATCCAAAGGTTTAGAACAACTGAGGTAAACCGGGAGGACCAAGATAAAATCACTATTAAACAAACACAATTATTGGCAACGCTTTCTCTATCTAATAGCCGAACAAAAACCACTGGTAGCCGGCTTACCCGAAATTCAAAGATTTTCAAAACAATTGTCAAAGCTATCCAAGACAAAAAAGGGGAAGACCTGATTAGTTTGGACCTGAGAAAAATTGAAGAGGCTTCAGCCGATTTTTTTGTGATATGCCAAGCAGCTTCAACCACACAGGTAAAAGCCATCAGCGATTTTGTAGAAGAACAAGTGCGTTTGGCCTGCGGAGAATTGCCTTATAAACACGAGGGAAGAACAACGGGTCAGTGGGCATTGATAGATTATGTGAATGTTGTAGTGCATGTGATGCACCCTGAAGCCCGTAAATTTTATAAATTAGAAGAAATGTGGAGCGATGCTGCGGCACAACTACACCAAGACAACGAATAAATAGTAAGTAATCATAGATCATTATTAATTACCAGAGGGAAATCAAGATATGTCACAGGAAAACAAGAGTCCAAAATTCAACATTCAAAACGATAAGGGCGATAGCCCACGCAAGGGCCCCAAATTCAATTTGTATTGGATTTATGGAATCATTGCCGTGGTGTTAATTACGTCTAACTTATGGAGTTTCTCTCCAGACGTTACCAAGACCAATGAACTGGAATTCCAGCAAGAAATGTTGGCAAAAGGTGATGTTTCCAAATTAGACTTAGTTATCAACAAGAATATTGTTCGTGTCTTCATTTATAAAGATAGCCTAGCAAAAGCCTTCTATGCCCAGAAATTCAACAAAAAGCCCTTAGACAAAACAAAGTTTGATGGGGTGGCTTTGTTTGAATTTAAAGTAACAGATTGGAAAAGCTTTAATGAAAATATGAGAGACTTTTATGTAGCTCATCCCGAAATCAAAAAAGTAGTATCCGACCCAAAAGACGAGGGCGAATGGTTTGGTCCTATTGCTAATACCATCTTCTCATTGGTTATTATTATTGCTGCTTGGGTATTGCTCATGCGTAAAATGGGTGGACCATCGGGTGGTGGTGGACCAGGAGGCATTTTCAATATTGGTAAATCAAAAGCTACTTTGTTTGACAAAGGCGCTAAAGTCAATATCACTTTCTCTGATGTAGCTGGTTTGGATGAAGCCAAGGTAGAAGTGATGGAAATTGTTGACTTCTTAAAAAATCCCAAGAAATATACCTCCCTTGGTGGTAAGATTCCAAAAGGAGCTTTGCTGATTGGACCTCCCGGTACTGGTAAAACCCTCTTGGCAAAAGCCATGGCAGGTGAAGCACAAGTGCCTTTCTTTAGCTTGAGTGGTAGTGATTTTGTGGAGATGTTTGTGGGTGTGGGTGCCAGCCGTGTACGTGACTTGTTTAAGCAAGCCCGTGAAAAAGCACCATGTATCATTTTCATTGATGAGATTGACGCTATTGGTAGAGCACGTGGTAGAAATGCCATGATGAGCAACGATGAGCGTGAAAATACTTTGAACCAATTGTTGGTTGAGATGGATGGGTTTGGTGGAGACACTGGCATCATTATCCTTGCAGCTACCAACCGTCCAGACGTTTTGGATTCCGCTTTGTTGCGTCCAGGCCGTTTTGACCGTCAGATCTCTATTGATCGCCCAGACGTGGTAGGTAGGGAAGCCATTTTCAAAGTGCATTTAACCGCCATCAAGATTTCTGAAACCTTAGATATTCATAAACTGGCCGAGCAAACCCCAGGTTTTGCAGGAGCTGATATTGCTAACGTATGTAATGAAGCCGCATTGATTGCTGCTAGAAAAGATAAGTTGGCTGTAGATATGAGTGATTTCCAAGACGCCATTGACCGTGTGATTGGTGGTCTAGAGAAAAAGAACAAAATCATTTCACCAGACGAAAAAGAAGTGATTGCTTACCACGAAGCCGGACATGCTATTTGTGGTTGGTTCTTAGAACACGCTTATCCTTTGTTAAAAGTGACCATTGTTCCAAGAGGTACGGCTGCATTGGGTTATGCGCAGTATACACCCAAAGAACAATACCTCTATACCACCGAGCAATTGATTGATCAATTGTGCATGACATTGGGTGGTAGGGCTGCAGAAGAAATCTTCTTTGGCAAAATCTCTACTGGTGCATCTAATGACTTGCAACAAATTACCAAGATGGCTTATTCCATGATCACCACTTATGGTATGAATGATAAGATTGGTAATATCAGTTTCTATGATCCTTCTCAAGAAAACAGTTTTACCAAACCCTTTAGTGAGGAGACTGGAAAAATGATTGATGATGAGGTTCGTAAACTGGTGAGTGAAGCTTATCAGCGTACTATTGCCTTGCTTACAGAACGTAGGGCAGAGGTAGAACTCTTGGCCAAGGAATTGTTAGACAAAGAAGTCTTGCATAAATCTGACGTAGAAGAGTTAATTGGTAAAAGGCCTTTTGAAGAAAAGAAAATCTTAGAAGTGCCCATTCCTCCAACACCAGGTGAATTACCCATTATACCTATTGTTGGTACCGATGAAGAACCAATTGCTCCCATCAGCTAATTGTTGAAAAATGGCCGATAACGCTAGAGAAAATATATTGAACAGGATTAAACAGGCACTGAAAAAATCAGTGCCTGTTCCCTTTCCCGCCGCTGAAGGAAACGAGTTTTTGTTTCAACCAGCTGACCAAGATCTAGAAATCATTTTTGCTGAAAATTTTACCCAATTACAGGGAAGGTTTTCTTATTGTGCCAATGAAGCTGAGTTAGCGATACAATTAAATGCACTGGCAGCACAGCGCAAATGGTCCAAAGTCTATTGCATAGAACCTGCTTTAAAAACAGTACTAGCTGAAAATGGCTTTACCAATATGGATGCTACAGAGCTTGCTTCCTGCGATGCCTCTATTACTTATTGTGAACAGTTGGTTGCCAGAACCGGTTCTCTTTTACTCAGTAGTGGACAAGCCAGTGGTAGAACCGTGAGCGTCTATGCACCCGTACATATTTGCGTAGCTTATACAGACCAATTGGTCTATGATATTGCTGATGGCATCAATGGTTTAATAGACCGTTATAGATTAAATCTCCCATCATTGATAACCCTTGCTTCTGGTCCCAGCCGAACTGCCGATATTGAAAAAACCTTGGTAGTGGGTGTGCATGGTCCCAAAGAAGTTTTTTGCTTTTTACTAGACAGGCAATAAACTCTTAGCAGTATCTTTAACCTATGAACCAAACAGCCGTTCATCAGATTTTTGTCTATGGATCCTTGCGCAGTGGATTCAATGCCCCTGCTTTTGAATATATCAGCCGTTATTTTCAATTGGTAGCGCCTGCCAAAGTAAGAGGATTGCTCTATGATATGGGCGAGTATCCTGCAGCGGTTCCAACAACCGAAGATCAATTTTTAATTGGTGAATTATACGCCATTCAACAAGAAGAAGAATTTGCCTGGGCACTGGAACAATTAGACGAATACGAGGGGATAAATGAATCACCTGAAGACTCGCCCGTTTCTTTTCAAAGAGCATTAGTAGAAGTGATCACCGAATCTGGCAATAGCATTGCTTGGATTTATTGGTTTAGTGGTAGTATAGCCGACAAATCTTTAATAGCCTCCGGCGATGTGTTGGAATACCTGCGCCAACACCAACAAAAAAAATAAGATGGAGATTAGCTCAGAAAAGCAGATTTATTTTTTGTCCGATTTTCATTTGGGTGCACCTGATCATGCACAAAGTTTGATCAGAGAAAAAAAGTTAGTAGCCTTCTTGGATTCTATCAAAGACAAAGCTGCTGAGATTTTTATTGTAGGAGATATTTTTGATTTTTGGTTTGAATACAAAACAGTTGTGCCCAAAGGCTTTACTAGGTTATTTGGAAAGCTGGCAGAACTCTCTGATAGTGGCATTCCCATGCACGTATTTGTGGGCAACCACGATATGTGGATGCGAGGCTATTTTAAAGAGGAATTCAATATCCCCGTTTATTTTGAACCCGAGATTATTGAGCGCGCGGGCAAACGATTTTTTATTGGCCATGGAGACGGACTAGGACCTGGTGATCACGGGTTTAAGTTTATCAAAAAGATTTTCAGAAGCCCCATATGTCAGTGGTTGTTTGGAAATTTATTGCACCCCAATTGGGCCATTGGTCTAGCAAATTTTTTCAGCCGCAAAAGCAGGGAAAAAACAGGAGACGCAGACGCCAATTTCTTAGGGGAAGAAAATGAATGGTTGATTATTTTTTCCAAAGACTATTTGAAAAAAGATCCTGTTGACTATTTTATTTTTGGTCACAGACATTATCCAATTAAACTGCCATTAGAAGGCGGGGCGTTTTATTTAAACTTGGGTGATTGGATCAGGAATTTTACCTATGCCAGTTTTGATGGCCAATCGTTGAACTTACACAAATGGGAATCATCTTAAGCTATGGAAAAGATTTTGCAAACCATCTTACTCAACAATAGCATTGAAAGCTATTTGATGGTCATTGCCATTATTACTTTGGCCATTATCTGTAAGCGTTTAATCTCTAAATATTTTGCTAGCCTACTCTACAAAATGGTGGGCAAAGCAGGTAAGAATATTAGGAAGCAGTCCTTTTTTGATTTGGTAGTGCAGCCATTGGATATGTTCCTGGTTGTAGTCATTTCACTGATTGCCATTGACCAACTCAATTATCCCAAAGCTTTTGAAGTAAAAGTCTATCATATTACCCTTAGGCAATTATTGGATTCATTGGCCAACGGTGTCATGATCATTTTATTTATCTGGCTCTGCATTAGGGTCATAGAATTTATTGCCCTAATCCTAGAAGACAAAGCCAACCTGACCAAGGACCAGACCGATAACCAGCTCATTGTTTTTTTTAAAGACTTTTTCAAAGTAATCTTGGTCATCATTGGGTTCTTGATGATCTTCCATTTCTCTTTTAACAAAGACGTGAGCAACCTGCTCACTGGTTTGAGCATTGTGGGTGCAGCCATTGCACTGGCCATGCGCGAGAGTATGGAAAACCTAATTGCCTCTTTTATTATTTTTTTTGACAAACCATTTGTTACCGGAGACCTAGTAAAAGGCAGCAATTTTCAAGGCAATATTGAAAAGATTGGGTTGCGCAGTACTAGGATTAGAACACTTGACAAGACCCTTATTTCAGTGCCGAACAAACAAATGGTAGACAGCATTATTGAAAATATTTCTTTGCGCTCACAGCGCAAAGTAGAATTGAAATTGGAATTGAGTTTGCTTAGTACAGCAGCTCAAACAAAAGCTTGGATGAAAGACCTTCGTTCTTTGTTGCAAAACCATCCTGATATTGAAACCTATACCTTGTTTTTTGCCGATACGGGCAAGACGGTTCACCAGATTAGCTTGGAATATTTTACCAGCATGGAACAGAATATTGAGGACTTTAATGAAACCAGGGAGCAGATTAACTTAGGGATTTTAGAATTACTAGAGCAGCATAAAATGGAATTGGCCGCACAGAATACAGAGGTAGTAGTTAAAAATTATTCTGCAGATTAATCATTGACTTACTGAATAGCAGCTACAATTTCTCCTAATTCTTTTTCCATATAGCCGGTCTTGCCATATTCTTCAACTCTACCAACTTCTTTGCCATTGACCAACACAATAAAAGTGGGTACAGTTTTCAATTGGTATTTCACATGCAAATTTTGCACTGCAATTTTAGATTTGTCTACTGCCACCAAGACAATTTTTGATTCAGGAAATCCTGCTTTGTCTATCAGTTTATAGAATTTGGGAAGTAAGTTTTGTGAATCATGGCACCATGTTCCACAGAATACCAAGAGGCTAATTTTAGACCCGTTTTTTTGAAAAGCAGCCACAGCACTGGCATCCGCCTCGCCATATTTGCCATTTTCTATAAACCATTTAAAGCTGCTGTCATTCGCCAGCAAAGACCTATTGATCATGCCCTTTAAAGCCTTGCTACCATTGGTATCTGTAAATACTTGGTAATTGGGTTTGGGGCTTTTTTTGCTAGTAGCACATGAAAATAGGAGTACAGTTAAAAAGACGGCAAACAGGGAGCGTATCATGAAGCCAGATTGGAT
>CALRXZ020000024.1:0-35988 GCA_943372255.1 Chitinophaga pinensis | reverse complement strand
TTTTCAGAAACTGGTCATTGATAAAACTGCGTTTGAAGACTTGCGTAAATTATCTCTCTCTAACGGAGAAGCAATTCCAACACTTAGTGAATATCTGCGAGCAGGTCTTACAAATAATAAAACAACCAGGTTGGTTTTAGAAATTAAACCATCCGATATAGGTAAAGAAAGAGCCATACAAATTGTCACCAAAGTATTGGCAACTGTAAAAGCTACAGGAGCAAGTTCCAAGACTGTCTATATTAGTTTTGATTATGAGATGCTCAAAGCTATCCACCAACTAGACCCTAAGGCCAGTACCCAATATTTAAACGGAGACAAGTCACCAGAGCAATTGGCAAAAGACGGCATCAATGGATTGGACTATCACTTTTCTGTTTTTCAGAAAAAACCAGAATGGATTACTGAGGCCAAAAAATTGGGACTCATCCTCAATGCATGGACGGTGAATGATTCCACAATCATGGATTGGCTTATCAAAAAGGGCTTTGATTTTATCACAACAAATGAACCTGAATTGTTGCTTCAAAAAATAACAGTCAAGTAGTTGCAGGATAGATGGATTCTTTTGATGTTGTATATTTATAGCATCAGTAATTGCAATGCATCATTCATGAAAAATTTATTCCTATCATTTTTAGTTCTTTTCTTTTTTGTTGCTGCTCAATCACAATTATCTAGTAAGCCACCCATGGGTTGGAATAGTTATAACTGTTTTGGATCTGCGGTGTTAGAAAAAGAAGTACAGGCTAATGCCGATTATATGGCTGAGCACTTGAAACAATTTGGATGGGAGTATGTGGTGGTAGATTTTTTGTGGAGTTATGACAATCCCCCTACTAGTAGAATTGGTAATCCTGGACAATTAAGACTGAACGATGGTTCCTTTCTGCCTTGGTTGGCCATGGATGCTTATGGAAGATTATTACCTCATGTGAACAAATTTCCATCGGCCTTTCAGGCCAATGGTTTCAAAGCATTAAGTGATTATGTACATGCTAAGGGGTTGAAATTTGGGATTCATGTAATGCGGGGTATTCCGCGTCAGGCAGTTTGGTCCAAGACCCCTGTGCTAGGCGCAGCAGGCATTACAGCCGATATGATTGCTGATACGGCATCAGTATGTAAATGGCTCAACCATATGTACGGATTGAATATGAGTAAGCCTGGCGCACAGGAATACTTGAATTCAATTGTACAATTATATGCTTCTTGGGATGTAGATTTTTTAAAAGTGGATGATCTTTCTAGACCTTATAGTAATGCAGAAGTAGAAGGTTATCAAAAAGCCATTCAAGCATCTGGCAGACCCATGGTCTTGAGTTTATCACCTGGAGAAACACCTAGAACTTCAGCAGACCATGCAGTAAACAATGCCAATATGTGGCGCGTAGCCGATGACTTCTGGGACGAGTGGAAAGAGATGCTCAAGATGTTTGATTACGCCAAAAATTGGGAGGGTGTTGGCGGTCCTGGTCATTGGCCCGATTGTGATATGCTCACCATTGGTAAACTTAGCAAACGCGGACCTGTTGGCAAAGAAAGATATAGCCGTTTTAATGAAGCTGAGTTGTATACGCATATGTCTTTTTGGGCCCTTTTTCGCTCACCCTTAATGCTGGGTGGTAACCTTCCTGAAAACCGTGAGATAGAGGTTAAACTCTTTAGTAATCCAGAAGTGTTAGCAGTAAATCAACAAGGAGAAAATCCCAGACAATTACTCAAACTAGATGGCTCAATGATTTGGGTGTCAAATGTTTCAGGCTCCAAAGACTTCTATGTTGGCATCTTTAATATTTCTGATTCGGAAAAAAATATCAACTTGGATTTTGCTAGTCTTGGAATCAAAACAAAAACTGGAGTCAGGGATTTGTGGTTGCAAAAAGACCTGGGTGTTTTTGTCAAGCAATTTCAACAAACCATTCCAGCACATGGTGTTGCCTTGGTTCGCTTGCAGGTAAAATAAGGATTAAATAATTTTTTTGAGTCCCAGACCAGGAAGTCCAATTGGTTGTAGGTAACCATCCTTTAATTGAAAACCACCTTCCACCAAATCTTTGGCAATGTCAAAGCTGCCATCCAAATCTAACCACTTGGTATTGTTGCAGGAATAAGCACAATGTAATGCTGCAGTGATACTAATGATACTTTCATCATTACATCCCCAAAATAAATCAATACCTGCATTAGCTGCTATACCAGCTATGGCTTTAGCTCCCATGATTCCACCACATTTCATGAGTTTAATATTAAAAGCCCCATAGGGTTGTGGTGCAGCGGATAAGTTAATAGCGGATTTTAAATTAATCAATGACTCATCAGCAACTATCATATTTTGTTCTGATGCAGTTAATGATAATAGAGAAGCTTCTTCCCCTACTCTTAATGGTTGTTCAATCAATTCTAATTTCAAGTGTTGAGTAGCATGAATAAATTTGTGTAGGTCTTCTAAACTGTATCCTTGGTTGGCGTCTACCCTAATCAACATGGTATTCCTAAATAGTTCACTAAGTTTTGCAACCCGTTCAATATCCTCATCTACATTCAATCCTGTTTTGATTTTTAGGATTTTGAATCCAAGCTGTTCATAACCCCTAGCTTCTTCTAACATTTCTGCCACAGGTTTAATGCCAATGGTAATGGAAGTGGGTAAAGCTTTTATGCATTTACCATAAAAATCTAAAACGGAAATACCTTTGTACTTACAATAAACGTCATGCAGTGCTATGTCAATAGCAGCAAGGGCTCCAGGTTTGTGTTCAAAATGAGCAGCTGCTTGCGTTATTAAGTCTAAAAAGTCTTCAATGTCTTTGCCAATAAAGTTGTCAAGATAACCAGATTGCAAAAGCTCAAAAGTTTGTTGTGGTGTTTCACCAACTACGTCTTCAAAAGGGTTAGCTGCACCAAGACCTGTTATTCCATTATCTAATGCTATTTCAAGCAAAACAATCTCTGTATCTACCATGGTTTTATAAGCAATGGTATAAGGCTTCGTTAGAGGCAAATGATGTAGACTGGATTGAATTGATTTGATTTTCATCTTAAGGTTTGATTAGGTTTTTTAAAACTGGCAATAATTTGCCAACCCCTTCCTGCAAAGGCAATAAAACAGGAATACCTAATTCCTGTTCCAATGCTGCTTGGTATTGAAAAGCTTCCTCGTTGTTACAATGTTCTGAATTAATTGCCAGCGCAATTACTTTTGATCCATACATAGCAATCAGTGCAATTTCTGACGCCACAGAAGGGATTTCTCCCCACTCAGGCAGTTCTTCATAGTATTTTCTCTTAGGTGCAACAACCAATACCACGTGTTTAGCATTTCCTGAAACCAACAATTCAGAACCGCATGGCCCACTTGGATTACGTAGTGCCGATTGCCCCTCTAATAGTATTAAATCTGGTGAAGTTTCCTTCTTACAAGTGATAATTGCGTGTTCTAATTCACCAGAGATAAAATCATTCAAAGTACTATCAAACACAAATCCATATTGCCCACCTTGTAACCAACCTGTTTGACCCGTATAAATCATTTGGGCATTAATTCCCTCAGTCTCACAAGCCTGTCTAATCAGCCTACAAGTAGTTCTTTTACCCATGGCGCAGTCCATGCCTATCACAGCCAGTATGGGCGTTTTAATCTTGAAAATTTCTCCTGTCCAAAAATGCAGGTCCTTTTTTGCTTTAGGTTTTCTAACATCAATCAATGCCACTTTGTATTCAGTAGCCAATGCTTGTATGCTTGGAATGTCAGATAGGAACTCATGTAATCCATTGACAATTGAAATGCCTTTCTGAATACAGCTTTCTAATACCGGCAGAAAATCTGCTGGTAGTTTCCCACCTACTGTAGCAATCCCAATAATACAAAATTGAATCTGGTCTAATAATTTTAAAGCCTCTGCAACACTTGTATAAACGGGAATATTTCTATGTTTGCCATCTAAGACTACTCCAGCATCCTGACCTGCTGATAAATGGTCAATCACTGCCGCTACTTCAAATCTTTCTGATCCGCGAATCAATCCGTGCGCGGTTTTAGCATCTGAGTGCGTGAGCAACCCATTCGTGAGTACAATTGCTTTAGGTAATGGATTTTCTTGTTGCAGCATAATGGAATTACTTCATGGTCAAAAGAAGCTATTGAACAACTAAATTAATCTAAATGAATTAAAGTTCTTGAATAGAACTATATCTAAAATCAAGACGGTATATTTAAATTAAGGGTGCTTAGTAAAAGACAAGTTTTGTAGCTTTCAACTTTAATTATTTGTATGTCAAAGCTACTTATCTTTTTTCTTTTTTTGCCTTTCAGCCTATTTGCACAAGACAGTTCAATGCAATGGCGCAATTATCAAAAGTTAAACTATAGCATTGATTATCCCTCTACTTGGAAATTGGTTCAAAATCCTCATAAAGGAATCCGCTTTTTTTTACTCTCTCCATTGGAATCTAACAATGATAATTTTCAAGAAAATGTCAATTTAGTTGAAGAAGATATATCAGGTAAAAATTTAAATTTAGAAACCTATACGGAGCTTACAATTGAACAATTAAAGAATAATTTATTTCAAAATTGTCAATTGATTGAAAGTACCCTTATTAAAAGTGATATTGATCATCACAAACTTGTTTATAAGGCAATATATCAACAGCGTCAATTAAAATATGAACAATATTTTTGGATTATTGATGACAAAGCTTTTGTTCTAACTTTTACTTTTGAGGAACTTAAATATGAACAATACAAAGCGTTGGCAGAAAAAATATTGAATTCTTTTAAAATATTTAGACAAACGAATCTTTTATAATTCAATAGGTTGATTTGTGATCATAGAATCGTCATTTATTTGCCAATAAAAACTCCAGGATATTTTTTGGTATGGGCTCGATTCTCATAAACCAATACTCCATTTACCCAAACCTTATGAATGCCAGTAGATAAAGCCTGTGGTGTTTTTACAGTTGCGTTGTCTTTTACTGTTGCTGGGTCAAATAATACCAAATCAGCAAAATAACCAATTGCAATTATGCCCCTATTTTTAATCCCTGTTTGTTCAGCTGCTAAACTGGTCATTTTTTGAATGGCTGTTTCCAGACTCATGATTTTCTGCTCTCTAACATAATGACCAAGTACTCTGGTAAAAGAACCAAATCCTCTGGGATGACTGCCATAAGAGCCATCGGAACAAATATTGGTATGTGACCAAGCTAAAATATTAACCACGTCTTCATCGGTCATAGACTTTCCCATAATGCCTTCCAATCCACTTGCTTCTGGATGCGCTTTGCCATAAGCAGTTGACTCAGCAATCAAACCCATGATGGTTTGCGCGGCGCTTTCTTTACGCAAGACTGCAATTTCAGAAACGGTTTTACCAGCGTAGGCAGGGTTGGCTGCAAATCTGGTAACAATAGATTTATCTGCATCAAATGTATGGTCAACCGCATACTGTGCACTCTGTGCATTGGTATAATCTGTTTTTGGAAATAAGACTTTGATGGTGCTTGACCAAAAATCATAGGGATAACAGTCCGCCGTTATATCAATTCCTTCTTCTCTGGCTTTTTGAAGTTGAGCCAATATTTGCGCTGACTTTCCCCAATCATCTTTGAGTGCTAGTTTAAAATGTGAAATTTGAACGGGAATTTTGGCCTGCCGGCCGATGTCTATAATTTCATCAAGTGCATCTGCCAGAGCTATGTCTTCACTTCTCAAATGACTCATGTATCTGCCCTTAAAAGCTGCTGCAGTTTTGGCTAGCTCAATCACTTCTTTTTTAGAAGAAAAATAAGCGCCTGCATATTCCAAACCTGTAGATAATCCCAATGAGCCTTTGCGCATCTCTTGTTCTAACATAATTTGCATCTGTTTAATCTCTGCATCGGTAGCGGCTCTTCCCAAGTTTTTTTCGCCCATCACTGCTTCACGAAGATCAGTATGGCCTGTGTAAATGGCATAGTTTACAGCAATTGGTATTTTTTGTATACCAACTTTAATACTGTCAATACTATCGCCCGAGCCATCTTGACCTCCAATAATGGTGGTCACACCCTGATTCAAATCGGCCAAAGCATCTGGATGTTTTTTCAAAGAACCTCCAATATGACTATGGGTATCTATAAAACCAGGAGCTAATACTTGTCCTTTACCATCAATGATGGTTTCACCTTCCAATGCTTTCAATTGTCCAATGGCTTCAATTTGATTGCCTTTGATTCTAACATCGGCAAGTCTAGCAGGTAGGCCCATGCCATCTATCAATTGCACATGTTGAATAAGGGTGCTATTATTTTGGGCTTGTACATTCAAGAACCCAAATACCAGTATGGAATTTAAAATGATTCTGCGCATAACAACTACAAGATAATTCATTGAATCTTAATTTCTAAAGCCTTCTTTTATAGATTTGCCAAATGTTACACCCATTGGACAATCCGGTTTGGTCTGCATTGAGCGGAAGGCAAAAGAAGTTTAATATAGGGGATGGTCTACTCAAATATTTTCCCGGAGATATAGCTTCTTTTGTAGGATTAGAAAACTGGGATGAGAAAGATTTGCAAGCCCTAGAAGAAAGGCTACCTGCTGGTAGAACTTTTTCCATACCCTTGTCAAGAAAGGTAATTATTCCAGACTGTTTTGAGCTGTTGTTTGAAATTCCATTGTATCAAATGGTTTGTTCTAGTTTAAATAGACAATTGTTGCCTACTATGCCTCTGCAAAAACTAGGTAAGAAACACTTGCAACAGATGTTAGATCTAACAGCGCTAACTAAGCCTGGACCATTTTATGAGCATACCATTGATTTTGGCAATTACTATGGCATTTTTGATGGCCCCCGATTATTAGCCATGACTGGGGAAAGGATGAAGGCAAAGGGTTTTACAGAAGTCAGTGCCATCTGTACCCAACCTGATCAAATGGGAAAGGGATATGCGTCTATCTTATTGCAACATGCTTGCGAACGCATTTTTGCAAAAGGAGAACAGCCTTTTTTACATGTTAGACAAGACAATCCTTCAGCGCTGCACGTCTATAAAAAATTTGGTTTTGAAGTTAGAACGGAGATTTATTATGCTATCTTCAAAAGAAAATATTAACGCATGTCTTTTACCACCGCATCTTCCCTAGAAAGAGTGGCGTTTAAACAGAATCGCTTGCTGCAAATACTTGCCCTTGTATTTGTCCTTTTTTGGATTGGTACATTTGTCTCTACACCAAACAAAGCTAATTGGTATACTGAAAATGTACTTACCTGTCTTTTTTTGATTGGACTAAGCATCAGTCATGGAAAGTTTAAATTTTCTGACCTGAGCTATACCATGATTACGGTCTATCTTTTATTACATATTTATGGGGCAGAATATACGTATGCTGAAAACCCCTTTGGTTATTGGCTAAAAGACACACTTCAATTGAATCGTAATTATTATGATCGCATTGTCCATTTTAGTTTTGGTTTTCTTTTGACCTATCCTATGCGGGATTATTTTAAAAATCATTTTGAATGGCCCAATTGGGTTTGTTGGATTTTACCAATAGAAATTACCCTTTCCTTCTCTGCACTATATGAATTAATTGAATGGCTGGTGGCCGATATATTTTTCCCTGCAGAAGGTGTGGCTTATCTTGGTACCCAAGGAGATATTTGGGACGCACAAAAAGACATGGGAATTGCATTTATAGGTGCTGTCATAGCTATGTCATTGATCAGTAGTATTAGAAAATTAAAGTAAGATGGATTTTATCACCGTTTTCAGTTTCTCCCAGTGGTTGATGATTTTTTTGGCATCCTTTATCATTGGAATGGGTAAAGCTGGATTGAAAGGTGTAGACATGTTGAGTGTAACCCTTATGGCATTTGTATTTGGGAGCAAATCTTCTACTGGAATAGTACTGCCACTTTTGTGTTTGGCCGATATAGCTGCAGTTGCCTATTATAATCGTCACGCGCAATGGAACCATTTTTGGAAAATTGTGCCATGGATGATTGTAGGAATTTTACTGGGAGTGTATTTAGGAAAAGATATGGATGAAACCATGTTTCGTAAAATCATGGCGGTGATAATTATGATCACCATTGTGATTGTATTATTCATGGAATATAGAAAATCAGATAAAGTTCCAAGTCATCCTATGTTTGCTGCATCCACAGGATTGGCTGCAGGATTTACTACCATGCTGGGAAATTTGGCTGGTGCTTTTTCTAATCTCTATTTCTTAGCTATGCGTTTATCAAAGAATGATTTTATTGGCACAGCTGCCTGGATTTTTCTGTTCATGAATTTATTCAAATTGCCCTTTCAGGTTTTTTATTGGAAAAATATAACCGTAGATAGTTTAAAGATAGATGCAGTACTCATACCTACATTGGCCCTAGGTTTTTGGGAAGGCAAAGCCTTGGTTGGAAAAATCAAAGACCAACACTACAGAAAACTGGTTATGCTTTTAACCTTAATTGGCTGCATCATGATGTTGGTAAAACATTAAATGAACCATTTGTGATATATGTTTTTTGGAGCTATCACTAGTTTCGCTCCTCAAAATATAGCATGAAAAAATTTCTACCCCTCTTTATCATTTTTTTTGGCTTTTTATCTTGCAGCAAAGACAGTACCAGTACACCAGCGGCAACTGCAAATGTTGTTAGATACGAACTTGAGTGCAAACCCATCAACGGTTCAGCTATCACAAGTGCTATTTCTTACTATAACAATACCGGAACGTTAACTACAGGACAGAAATTAGACGCGAATAATCTTTGGTCATATAGTAATACCAACTGGGCTCCCAAAACAGGAGAAGTTCTAGGCTTTAGTGCTTTAATCAATGGAAATGCAAGTTGCAAGGCCTTGATTTATGTAAATGATAAATTGGTGGATTATTCTGCAATTTCTCAAAGTACTATACCTGTTTCTAGTTTTACCATTGACGTAAAATGGACTGCACCATAGTTATTACTATTTAATTCCTACGGGGCTTCTATTGATTTTTCAAATTTTATTGAATAGCTTTCAACAACTATTTAAATAAAGGACAATGAAAAAATTAATAGGAGCCCTTTTTGTTGCTAGTTTGATGCTGGGTTATAGTTCCCAAAGCTTTGCGCAAGTAGATCAAGCAGAAGCAGGTATTAAAACTATTATGGAGCAATCCAAAGTAATGGGCTTGTCTGTTGCAGTGGTGAAGAATAATCAAATCATTTATACGCATTCTTTTGGGTATAAAAATTTTGAATCAAAGGAACCACTGACAGATGATTGTTTGTTTAGAATTGCATCTATTTCAAAATCTTTTTCAGCTACTTCCGTAATGCAGCTGATTCAACAAAAGAAGCTTTCTTTAAATACGGACTTAAGTGAATTGGTCGGTTTTCCCATTCGTAATCCAAAATATCCGAATAAGGTGATCACTTTAGAAATGGCCCTCTCACACCTTTCTTCTATTAATGATAGCCAAGGATATTTTACACTTGATGCCATTAACCCAACCAAGAATCCTAATTGGGCAAGTTGTTACAATGCCTATGAACCCGGTAGTCAATACCAATATTGCAATTTGAATTTTAATATTGTCGGTACAATTATTGAAAAAGTATCTGGTGAAAGATTTGACCAATATGTAAAGCACCATGTACTAGACCCCTTAAACATCTATGGTGGCTATTGTATTGACTCTTTAGACAAATCAAGGTTTGCGAGTATCTACGAATACAACAAAGACTCAGCAAAATTTATTCCATCGCCCATGGCCTATGCACCAAGGTCTGCTGAGATTGCCAATTATACTATGGGTTATACTACACCCATTTTTTCACCAACAGGGGGCATGAAAATAACGGCAACAGGACTAGCCAATTATATGATCATGCATAGCAGACAAGGAAAAAATAATGGGGTGAGAATCATTTCTAAAAAAAGTGCCGCAGCCATGCAAACGGCCAGGTCTTCAGAGGAAGGTTACGGTTTGGCCATCATGACTACAGATAATTTAATTCCAGGTAAAACATTGAAGGGGCATACCGGCGTTGCTTATGGTTTATACAGTGCTATGTTTTTTCAACCCAAAGAAAAATTTGGCATAGTAGTCATTAGCAATGGATGCGATCCAAGTTACACCAATGGGTTTAATTCCGTAATTCGAAACACAGTGAACTGTTTGTACAACGCTTTCCTTGTTAAATGACAATTTCTTGATTTTTGCTTGAGGCACATTGATGTATTTTTGCTGTTTCATTGCAATTACATTAAATCCATCATATGGAATCATTACAAGGTAAAATTGCCATTGTTACCGGAGCCGGTAAGGGCATAGGAAAAGCTATCGCGATAGCATTAGCAAAAGAAGGCGTTCAGGTTGGTTTAATTGCCAGAACTTCAAAAGACTTGGAAGCTGTTGCTGCTGAGATTACAGCACTTGGTGTGAAAGCTGCATTTGCTGTGGCCGATATTAGCAGTATAGCGGAAGTAAACAAAGCTGTTGAAAGCATCCAGTCAGAATTGGGCAATACCGATATTTTAATCAACAACGCAGGCACTGGTACATTTGGTAAGTTTTTAGAACTAAGCCCAGAGCAATGGGAGAACCAAATTAAAGTGAATTTATTTGGTGTTTACTATGCTACTAGGGCTGTGTTGCCACAGATGATTGAAAGACAAACAGGCGATATTGTCAATGTCTCTTCAACTGCAGGATTAACAGGAGCAGCTGTTACCAGTGCATATAGTGCTTCTAAATTTGGTGTCATGGGACTAACCGAATCTTTGATGCAAGAAGTGCGCAAACACAATATTAGGGTTACTGCCATGGCGCCTAGTACGGTAGTAACTGAATTGGCTATATCATCCAATTTGATTAATAATAATGAAGATCGTTTGATGCACCCAGAAGATTTTGCTGAACTGGTGATTGCACAACTAAAATTGAATAGAAGGGTATTTGTAAAAGCATCTTCTATTTGGTCTACCAATCCTTAATAATAATAAGATGAAAATAGAAATTTGGTCCGATGTGGTTTGTCCATTCTGTTATATTGGCAAACGAAAATTTGAAAAAGCGCTAGAAGGTTTTGATCAAAAAGAACAGGTAGAAGTTGAATGGAAGAGTTTTCAATTAGATCCAGAAATGGCACCAGCAAAAGGTGTTTCTGTTCACCAATACTTGGCCGATAGAAAAGGCGTCTCTTTAGAAAAAGGCAAAGAGATGAATGATTATATGACCAATATGGCCAAGGAAGTGGGTTTGGAATATGATTTTGAAAAAGCAGTGATTAGTAATACCCTCAATGCACATAGGTTATTACATTTTGCTAAGACAAAGGGTTTACAACAAGAAGCCAAGGAACGCTTATTTGCTTCTTACTATACCATGGGTAGGGATCTGGGAGACTTTGATACATTGGTATTAATAGCACAAGAAATTGGATTGGATCCAGCGTCAGTTAGAACCATGCTTGAAAGCGATGAATTTATCAATGAAGTAAAAATGGATCAATACCATGCTTCACAGATTGGTGTGCAAGGTGTTCCCTTTTTTGTATTCAACAATAAATACGCTGTTTCTGGTGCACAACCAAGTTCTGTTTTTTCAGAAGTCTTAGAAAAAGTTTGGCAGGAAGAGCAACCCTTGGTCAATCTTGGAACCGCAGAAGGAACCTGCACTATTGACGGAAATTGCAATTAAAATTTTAAATCGGGACTTTGTCTTCAAAGCTCCTCTAAAACAAATACAATGAAAAAAGTCTGGTTTATCTCAGGATGTTCTACCGGTTTTGGTAGAGCCCTTTCTTTAGAATTATTGTCTCAAGGATATCAAGTAGTGGTTACTGCACGTAAGGTTGCAGACATAGCAGATATATTGGCTATTGATGAAGCCAATACCTTAGGATTGGCATTAGATGTTACTGTTCCTGAACAAGTAACTGCTGCGGTTCAAACAGCCATTACACATTTTGGAAGAATTGACGTTTTGGTAAATAATGCAGGCATTGGATATTTTGGTGCAGTGGAAGAAAGTGAAGAAGCTGAGGTGCGCAGGATGTTTGAGATCAATGTATTTGGTCTAGCTAGATTAACACAAGAGGTATTGCCATTTATGCGCAAACAAAGAAGCGGTCATATTTTGAATGTAGCTTCTATTGGTGGATTACGTTCTTTTCCAGGCGTAGGTTTTTATAACGCCACCAAATATGCCGTTGATGGATTGAGTGAAGCTCTATACAAAGAAGTATCGCCCTTGGGCATAAAAGTAACCGTAATCTGCCCAAGTGGATTCCGTACCGATTGGGCTGGCCGTTCTGCCAAAAACACGGCAATTAGTATTGATGACTATGCAACAACTGCACAAAAAAATATGGGTGATATCAGGGCTATTAGTGGCAACCAAGCCGGAGATCCGGTTAAAGCTGCCAAAGCCATGATCATGGTTACCGAAACAGAAAACCCACCACTTAGATTGTTACTAGGAGCAGCTGCATTAAAAGGAGCTAGACTCAAATTAGAAGAGCTAAGAAATGACTTTGAAACCTGGGCCGATGTAAGCGAGGGTGCAGATTTTAAATAAATAGTAAGGGCCGGACAAATAGTCTGGCCCTTCTTTATTTTTTCTTTATATACTTCCAGCTACTTTTGATTTTAAAACTACTTTTTGAAAATCGCAGGTTTTCATAAAATTTCTACAAGCATTCAGACGCTAATAAGTGTTCTGACCATTATCATAGTGGCTAGTAGCTGTTTTTACACGGTAAATCCAGTTTACTATCAAGTAACAGCCTTGATCTTGTTATTGGCAGTTTCTATTCTTGCCATGTTATTTGATATTTTGCCTGTATTGGTATCTGCGCTTTTAAGTGCCATTATTTGGAACTATTTTTTTATCCCACCCATTTTTACTTTTCATATAGCCCGTTCAGAAGATGCTTTTTTGTTTCTCATGTATTTTGTAGTAGCCCTTGTAAATGCAGTATTGACTTATAAAATTAAGGAAACTGAAAAACGTGCTAGAGATAGGGAGGAGAAGGCGAATACAATCAAATTATATAATACGCTTTTAAATTCTTTGTCTCATGAATTGAAGACTCCCATTGCTACCATTATAGGTGCAGTGGATACCTTGCAAGAAGGAAAAGAGAGCCTTAATGTAGCGCACCAACAAGAATTAATCAGTGAAATTGGTAAAGCGGGTAATAGATTAAACAAAGAAGTGGAAAACCTACTAAATGCTAGTAGATTGGAATCAGGGGTTTTACAATTGAATCTGGATTGGGTAGACATGAATGATCTTGTTAATGCAGTATTCAATAAATTGGAGGAATCTTCAAAAGGATTTCTGTTAGAGCTAAAACAAGATGAAAACCTGCCCTTGGTCAAATTAGATGGATTGTTAATGCAACAAGTCTTGTTTAATCTATTGCACAATGCCATTCAGTATAACCCCATTGGAACAAAGATCTTGGTTCAAACTTTGATGGATAATGATATTTTTGAAATGACTGTTCAGGACAACGGGATTGGATTTCCTGAAACTGAGCAAAATAAGGTATTTGATAGATTTTATAGATTACCACACAATAAAGCCGGTGGATCCGGATTAGGACTATCCATTGTGAAAGGTTTTGTAGAAGCGCATGGAGGAACTGTACAACTGATTTCTACCGCTAATCAAGGTGCTAGTTTTATACTTAGGATTCCTGTACAGAGTTCCTACCTAAACAAATTGAACAATGAATAAGGAAACCATCCTCATCATTGACGATGAGCCCCAAATTAGAAAGCTATTAGAAATCAATTTAGAAACCAATGGCTATAAAATTTTACAAGCAGATACAGCAGACATGGGGATGCGCTTAGCGGCTAACCATTTGCCCGATTTGATTATTCTAGATATTGGTTTACCTGATAAAACTGGTTTAGAATTGTTATTGGAATTGAGGAACTGGTTCCATAATCCTATTATCATGCTCTCTGTAATGGATCAAGAATCTGCTATTGTTGAAGCCCTAGATAACGGTGCAAGCGATTATGTAACTAAACCTTTTAGGACAAATGAGTTGTTGGCAAGAATTAGGTCTAGTTTAAAACAATCTAAGCATATAGAACAGAACACAGTTTTAGTATTTGATAATATTCAAATAGATCTGATTGCTAGAACGGTAAGAAATGAAATAGACTTAATTAAACTAACATCAACCGAATATAAATTACTAGTATTATTTGCCCAAAATGAAGGGAGGGTATTAACGCACCAATATTTATTAAAAGAAATCTGGGGTATTGGATACCAAACTGACACACAGTATTTGCGCGTATTTGTTGGCACACTTAGAAAAAAAATTGAAAGAAACCCTAATAAGCCCGCGCATATCATTACTGAAAGTGGGGTGGGTTATCGCTTTATGTAGTTCTTTATATTTTCTTTATATGCTCACTTGTTTCTTTATGATTTGCTGATGCTTTTAAATAAAGCTTTGTGATCAAATCAAGATCATGGAGAAAATTCAATCGGGTAACAAAGTTACCGTTGCCACATTACTAGTTGCTTTAGGAATTATTTATGGGGATATTGGAACAAGTCCTTTGTATGTATTAAGTGCCATTATTGGTGAACGGAAAATTGATGAAGTATTGGTTTATGGTGGGGTTTGTCTTATTTTCTGGACCCTTTTTTTTCAAACTACTGTAAAATATATCTGGCTTACTTTAAGAGCAGATAACCATGGAGAGGGTGGTGTATTTTCACTTTTTGCCTTGGTGAAAAGGTATAGTAAAAATTTATCAATTATAACAATTCTTGGTGCAACCACTTTGTTGGCAGATGGGATTATTACCCCACCCATTTCAGTTTCATCAGCCATAGAAGGCTTAACTACTGTAAGCGGTCTGGAGCATATTATTGTTCCAGGGAATCATTTAACGGTAGGGATAACTATTGCCATAATATCTTGTTTGTTTTTCTTCCAAAGATTTGGAACACATAATATTGGAAAAGCATTTGGCCCCATTATGACCATTTGGTTTGCCATGATTTTAATTATTGGAGTAGGTTTTATCATTAATACACCTAGCATCATTAAGATTTTAAATCCTTATTATGGGTATGAACTTCTTGTGAAATACCCTAAGGGCTTCTGGTTGTTGGGGGCAGTATTTTTGGCAACAACGGGTGCTGAGGCATTGTATAGTGATTTGGGGCACTGTGGTGTTAAGAACATTAGAATCACTTGGGCTTTTGTAAAACTTAGTTTAATGATCAATTATATGGGTCAGGCAGCTTGGATTATGGAATACCAACAAGCTGACCCTATTAACCACCAATTTTTAAATGGGTTAAATCCATTTTTTGAAATGGTGCCCCATTGGTTTTTATTGCCAAGTATTTTGATTGCAACTGCGGCAACCATTATTGCCTCACAAGCCTTGATCAGTGGTTCTTTTACTCTAGTTAGTGAAGCCATGAACCTTAACTTTTGGCCAAGGGTAACTGTAAGACAGCCTTCAGACATAAAAGGTCAGATCTACATTCCCAGTGTAAACAGTATTTTATGGTTTGGATGTGTGTTAATGATGTTGTATTTCAAAACATCTATTGCCATGCAAGCAGCATATGGGTTTAGCATTACCGTTGCCATGATGATGACAACCGTATTATTGAATTATTATCTCAAATACCGTTTAAAGTGGAATCAAATATATGTAACACTAGTCATTGGTTTGTTTGCCATTATTGAAATTTCTTTCTTTATTGCCAATGTGTCAAAGATTAGAGAAAGATGGATGTTCTTATTCTTTGAGCTCTTTATTTTTATGACCATGTACGTTTGGTATTATGCTAGAAAAAGTCAAAACAAGTTCTTGAAATTTGTAGAAATTGGTAAGTATGTCCCTGAGTTAATCCTGCTTAGTAAAGATGATGCCATTCCAAAATTTAGTACACATTTGATTTATTTAACTAAAGCAAATACCAGAAATCAGATTGAAGAAAAAGTAATCAAGTCTATTTTTTCAAAACAGCCCAAACGTGCAGATGTTTATTGGTTCTTGCATATCAATAGAACCGAAGATCCATTTACTATGAGTTATGATGTTTCAGAACTAGTAGATGATAAAGTAATCAAAGTCAATATTAATCTTGGATTTAGGATTCAACCTAAAACGGAAATCTATTTCAAAAAAATTGTTCAAGACTTAGTAGCCAATCACGAATTGAATCTGCATATCAGACCAGATGGAAGTACCAGATACAATAGCGAACCGGATTTCAAATTTGTAGTCATTGAAAAATTCCTTTCTATTGAAAATGAATTTAGTCTTAAAGATGGAATCTTATTACAATCTTATTTCAAGCTCAAGCAACTTGGACAAAGTGATACAAAAGCTTTTGGCTTGGAAAAATCAGATGTAGTCATAGAGGAATACCCTATGATAGTATCACCTTATAGCAATTTTGAACTACAGCGTGTCAAATAATATTAGACAAACAATAAAACCAAGGTTAGTACTACACCAACAACGGTAAAGATCAGTCCCTTTCTAAAAATGGAGGTTTGTGGCATAAACATCCAGAATGAGGAGATTACAAAAAAGAATAGGGATAGTCCAAAAAAGATGTTCAAATAAAACAGAGGTTGCTTGGTAGTTGCTTTGTGAAAATTGGTCATTTTGCTCACCACAAATGGAAGCTCTTTTACTTTGAACTCAGCTACGCCGGTTACCTTGTTATAAGTACCTTGTTTAAAGCTGACAATATTGTTTGTGTCAGTTAAGACTTTTAGCTCTTTAATTTTAATAGCTTTACCCAAATCAACAGCATCTAAATTTGGAGCAACGGTTTGCACTTTGGTTTTTTCTGATTTCAGAAAATCGGTTTCTCTGAAAATTAAAATGATCCCACTAATGGAATAGACTGCCATAATACCGGCAAGGAAAAAACCTAAGTAACGGTGGTAAACGCGCATATTGGTGTTGAGGTTGCTCATAATCTTAGAGTTGATGCTAATCAATTAATAGATAACAAGTTACGAAAAAGCAAACAAAAAGGCTGTTCTCTTTTCAGGGAACAGCCTTTCTAAACTGGGGGGGGAGTTTATTTCTTTGTTTTAGGAATTTCTCTTTTCAATTCGTTGATAGATAGCTTTGGTACTAACACCTTATTTACTTTTTCAACAATAATTTCCTTAGAAAGTTTAAAATTGGCAGAACTAATACTTTGTTCTGCGTTTCCAATCTGTACGGTGTAATCACCCGCATCAGCTACCCATGCTCCGGCAGCAGTATTAAAGGAGGCTAACTCGGCTGCAGTCAAGCTAAAACTGATTTCTTGAGATTCACCAGGTTGTAAAAATTTAGTCTTAGCAAATGCTTTTAATTCAGACTTGGGTTTGTCAATTTTTGAAACCGGTGCAGACAAATAGAGTTGTACTACTTCTTTACCAGCAACCGTACCATTATTGGTCACTGTAACGCTTGCTTGAATTTTATCTGTGAAAACAGCTGTGCTTAATTTTAGGTTATTGGTGTTAAACTGGGTATAAGACAAGCCATATCCAAATGGATAAGCTGTAGCCACATTAAAACTGTTGTAATATCTGTAACCCACATAAACACCTTCTTCATAAATGACTTCAGCATCCACTTGCTTTTGACCAAACAATCCAGGTTTTTCAGAACCAGGAATTACACGGCCTGGGAAGTTTTTAGCGGTAATATCGTCTGCATATTTGGCTGGGAAAGTAGTAGCCAATTTACCAGAAGGATTCACTTTGCCAGAAACCACATCGGCCATGGCGTTACCACCTTCTAAACCAGGTTGCCAAGCCAGTAAAATGGCGTCTACATCATCTCTCCATTGCATTACATCTACTACACCACCAATATTTAAGGTAACTACTACTTTTTTATTTTGTGCATGAAAAGAAGCAGCAACAGACTTGATTAATAGTAGTTCTTTTTGTGTTAAATAGTAATCATCTGCTTCTTTACGATCATTGCCTTCGCCAGCATTTCTTCCAATTGCTATGATAGCTAATTCAGATTTTGCAGCAGCGCTTTTAATTTGTTCCTCTGTTACACTCATTTCTGCAATAGGAACAATTGGGCTCATTAACTCTTCCATCAAACTACGTTTGGGACGTTTGGCATTTTCTGCAGCCATGTATTGGCTATAAGACCTATACAAATCAGTATTCAACGCATATCCAGCACGGAATAAACCATCTGCAAAAGGAACACTGTACATTTTATTAACGTCACCACTTCCAGTTCCACCAGCTATCAAGTCAAGTTGGTTATTACCAAATACTGCAATAGATGTACCAGCTGCAATGGGTAGGGTTCTAGCTTCATTTTTTAACAATACCATGCTTTCAGCTGCAGCATTTCTAGAGATTTGTGCATTCTCTTTTAATGGAGGATTATCACTGAATTTATAGCCCTTGAATGTATGTGTCAACAAAATAACGTTCAATAATTCCGCAACGTTTTGGTCCAAGATTTTTTCATCTAATTGCCCAGCTTTAACTGCATCAGCAATTTCTTTTTTCTGATTAGGCATACCTGGCATGATCAAATCATTACCTGCTTTTTGTTGGGCCACGGCATTCTTGCCACCAAACCAATCCGTCATCACAAATCCTTTGAATCCAAATTCATCACGTAAAACGGTACGCAACAATTCTGGATTCTCAGAAGTAAATGGTCCATTCACCAAGTTATAAGAACTCATGATGGTCCATGGTTGAGACTGTTTCACCATAATCTGCCATCCTCTCAAATAGATTTCGCGTATGGCCCTTTCACTAATAATGGTATTCACAGAGCTACGATTGGTTTCTTGATTATTGGCAAAAAAGTGTTTGGCAGAAGTACCTACACCACTGCTTTGAATACCATTGACCATGGCAGCTGCCATATTCCCAGTAACAATAGGGTCTTCAGAATAGTATTCAAAATTTCTTGCACCCAGTGGATTGCGATGAATATTCATACCAGGTCCAAGCAAAATATCAATTCCATATTCTTTGGCTTCAGCACCCAATGCTTTGCCCACTTTGTTCACCAATGCTGTATCCCAACTAGAAGCCAACAAGGTTCCAATAGGCCAGGCAGTGGCATAATACAAACGGCTCTTGCCCCCATTAAAAGCATGGATCCCCGCAGGTCCATCGCAGACTACAATACCTGGAATGCCTAGTCTTGGAACACCACCGGTTGCACCAGCAGCTCCGGTTACCCTTCTCTGAGGTTCAGAAGGAGGTAGACCAGATCCTGGCATGGGCATACCCGGAACATACATACTTTGACCAACCAATAAATTGATTTTTTCATCCAGTGTCATGGCTTTCACCACATCGGCCACTGGGCTTTTGCCTAATTGAGGAAGCCCTTGTTGGGCATGAATAGTACTTGCAAATAAAAGTACCAATACCGGTACCATCCAATTTGAAATGGAAAATTTCATGGCAGAATCGTTTTATGAATAAAATTGTTTGTGTCTTTCTGACACAATGATAATTCAATTCGTCCTCATTTCAAACAATTCTGCCCTTTTTCCCTATAAACCCGTTGACTTTTCCATGGCTTCGGTGTAGCGCTCACCAACAATTTTAATCTTGGCAGAAGCTTCCTTCATTTCTTGCAAATCCTCTTGGGTAAGTTCAATATTGGCTGCGCCGATATTTTCCAAGAGCCTATGCGTTTTGGTAGTACCTGGAATAGGCACTATCCAAGGCTTTTGCGCCAAGATCCAAGCAATGGCAATTTGTGCTGGTGTAGCAGATTTTCGCTGCGCGATATCGCCTAAAAGATCTACCAATCTTTTATTGGCTTTGCGCGCATCTTGGGTATAGCGGGGTAGGATATTTCTAATATCGCCCTCGGCAAAACTGGCGTTTTCATCCAACTTGCCTGCCAAAAAACCCTTGCCCAGTGGACTAAACGCTACAAAACCAATACCTAATTCTTCCAGTGTTGGTAAGACTTCAGCCTCATATTTTCTGGTCCAGATACTGTATTCACTTTGGAGGGCTGCTACTGGTTGTTCTGCATGTGCTTTTCGAATAGTGTTGGCGCCTGCTTCAGAAAGTCCAAAATGTTGCACTTTACCCGCTTGAATCAAATCTTTTACTGCGCCAGCAACTTCTTCAATGGGAACTTTGGGGTCTACTCGGTGTTGGTAAAATAAGTCAATGGTTTCAACGCCTAATCTTTTTAAAGAAGCATCGGCCACAGCCTTAATGTTTTCAGGTCTGCTATTAACACCCACCATTTTTCCATCTTGTATGTCAAATCCAAATTTGGTAGCAATGGTCAGTTTTCCTTTAAAAGGCGCTAATGCTTTACCAACTAATAGTTCATTAACCCAAGGTCCGTATACTTCTGCTGTATCAAAAAAATTCACACCTGCATCCACTGCTTGGTGCATGAGTTTAATCATGTCTTGTTCATCTGCAGCAGGGCCATATCCAAAACTCATGCCCATACAACCAAGACCAATAGCGGAAACAGACAAGCCGTTTTTTCCAAGTGTGCGTTGTTTCATCTTATATTATTTAGAAGGTAAAATTACTTGCCAGTATTTCTAAAGCGCAATGCAAATCAAATAATGACTTACAAAAATCAAATATTCCTAAATTTCAAAGGACTGGTTGCCACATGCTTTTTAAAAAAATTGTTGAAATGGGTTACTTCTGTAAAACCCAATGAAAATGCAATTTCAGAAACAGTCCAATGGCTATGTTTTAATAAAATTTTGGATTCTTGTAAGACCCTTTCAGCAATCACTTGTGTAGTGGTTTTCTCCATGGTATCCTTAATGGCCCTATTTAAATGATTCACGTGTACATTTAATTGACCAGCAAAATCTGAAGCTGTTCTGCAATGCATTTCTTGGTGATTTTCATCAATGGGAAACTGACGCTCTAATAATTCTAGAAATAATGTGGCAATTCTTTGAGATGCATTGACCTGTTGTTTGTCTATACTGATATTGGGTTGCATTTTCATACCAATATGCAATAGCTCAAAAACTAGATTACGTAATACATCATACTTGTGTAAGTATTCACCTTTAATTTCTTCAAACATCTTTTGATAAATCTGCTCAATGGATTTTACTTGATCATCTTCTAATTCAAATAAATGGGTTCCATTTGGTTGAAAGACAGCGTATTGAGAAAGATTCCCAAACTGGTGAAAAAAATGGTGATCAAAAATGCAAAAACTACCAGAACGATTATTATCTAAATGCTCCCATTTATATGGAATCAATGGATTGGAAAAAGACAATGCTTGTTTTTTAACTTCTATTACCTGATCTGCATAATACACTTTGTTATGACCTTTGACAAGGGTGATTTTGAAAAAATCGCGCCGTTTATAAGGAATGGGTTGTGCTTTTTCACCAATATAGGGCTCTATTTGAAAGACATTAAAATGGCCAATTCCACTTTTTAAGTCATTGGGAATCCAATCAAATTTACGTTGGTAAAACGCTTCTAATGATTCTGCTTTTTTCATTTTGTCAATTTTAAAACCAATACAGGATTGGGTTTGAGGTTAGTGTCTTTGATATAGATGAGAAAAGCTATAAGTTAAACTGGTATTCCAAACAAAATTCTGACTGGCTGCAATATCAGTAGTGATGACTTTGTTTACCATGGCAGATAAAGAAAAAGGAGTTCGCTTGTCAGCAATGCTAACATTGGCATTACAATAGTATCCATGGTGTTGATCTATATACAAGTAAAACACTTGAGGCGCAATACGCAACAAAAGCTGTTTGCTCAATAGGATATTAGAAAAGGCTGCATTCAGTGTTAGAAATAAGGTATTCTTATTGCCTCCAGGATCTAATCCTTTTGAGTATAAACCATAAGCACCTACACTGGTATTCTTGGTAACAAAATAATTAGGAGACAATTCCCCAGCCAAATAGCGCTGTCCAGTAATCGTTTTGGTAGTAACACCATTGACACTTGACTCAATGGTTCTAAAAAGAATAGCTGGGTGAAATCCAGCATTGAATTTAAATTTAGATGTATTGGCCAGTTTATACCTAAACCAAAACAGAAATGACCAGGGTTTGCCTTCTAAAGAAAATCTAAATTCTGGTTCAAAACTAAATTTAGGATTCCCCATATTCAGATTAATAATGGTGGCGGGTTTGCCCAATGAAAATGTGGGAATTACTGAAATGCCATTATTGGTGATGAGGGCGGATCCGGAAAAATGATACACCGTTGTAGTGGAATCTTTGGTTTGTGCAGTCCCTATATTGATGATTGATAAGAACAGTAATACAACGGCCAAGCAATTACTCAAAAGCTTGTAAAAGTTAGTTTGATTCATGGCAAGCATTGATACACAAAATTAGCAAACAGCTATTTCCTCACTAATCAATATCAATGTAAAAATTACAAAAATCAAATAATTCTGCAAAGTCTTTATCAGCCCCCAAAGTTTAAAACCTGTAGAAAAACTAACTTAAAGTGTATTGATCATATCTACTTCTTCCTCTTCAACCAAAATCAAACTTGCTTTTTTCACAATCAGTTTTTTACCAAAAGAATAAATCAAGGAAGCGGATAGAGAACAGAAAGCCATTACCCCTGTCATGGCAATGGGACTATCGGTTTGCAGAACACTTACAAAGGCAGAAAATAAAGCGCCTATGCTCATTTGTATAAAACCCATCAAAGCAGAAGCGCTACCCGCATTATGACCAAACTGAGCCATAGATAGGGCAGAGGCATTCGGGAAAAGAAAACCCTGACAACAGAGAAAACAAAAAATTAAACCAATGCTACTATATATGTTATTCCAACCTGTGATAATGGACAAGACCAATAAGAGACCAAAGAGATTCTGTATGGTTAGTGCTACTTTAAAAATTTGTTCTGAAGCATATCGCTTTAGCAAAAAATTGTTCACCTGACTAGCGCCAATTAAACCAGCTGCTACTAAGGCAAAGATCCAACCATATTGTTGTTCGCTTACATGATAATACACCATGAATACAAAGGGGGAACCGCTGATATAAGAATACAAGCCAGCGTAAGCAACTGCACCAGTAAAAGTATAGACTGCAAACTGAGGTGTTTTTACAATACCCAGATAGTTTCCAAAGATGGCCGCTGGCTTCAATGAAAAACTGGCATCTGGTTTTTTACTTTCTGGTAACAGAAAGAATACAGCTGCAATGATTAAAACAATAATGGCCACTAACACTGCAAAAATGGTTCTCCATCCAAAATGTGCCGTCATAAATCCACCAAGTGTAGGAGCAATAATGGGTGATACAGCTACTACCAACATTAGGGTAGAAAATACTTTAGCATTATCTTTTACTTCAAACAAATCTCTCACCATGGCCCTTGCAGCCACCATACCTACACATCCGCCCAGTGCTTGAAACAACCTTAATAAAATAAGCATGTCTACTGATTGGGCTGTAGCACAACCAAAACTGGCAATGGCATAAATGGTCAATCCAAAATACAATGGCGTTTTTCTACCAAACCTTTCTAACAAGGGGCCATAGATCAATTGACCCACAGAAATGCCAATAAAAAAAGAAGAAAGCGATAACATCACAGATGCTACCGTAGTGTTCAAACTCTTAGCAATATCTGGGAAAGCAGGCAGGTACATGTCTATTGACAAGGGTCCAATAGCCGTGAGAAAGCCCAGTATAAGAATGAGGTGTAATTTGTTATCTGACTTGGATGTATTCATAAAATTGGATCAGGGCAAAGGTATTGCCATTCAATGGATTAGTGAACAGCTGATAAGAATGGATTAATCCAATTTTTTAAAAATTTTCAAAAGTCCTTTGGTAATTTGTTTATAGCCTTTATCTGAAGGGTGCAAACCATCAAAAGTGATATTCTGCGCTGCTTCTGGATAAGGATATTCATCCACACCCGGATGAAAGGGCTTGTCAATAAAATCAGGATAAGGATAATTCACATAGTTACCAGTAGTAGTATCCTTTAAGCGTTTGAACTGCACCAAGTTTTTATGATCCAATCCTTTTTTATGGTAGAGGTCCAAAACAGGAATCTTTTCATAAGCTGCTATAGCCACCACTGCTTTTGCAAAATCTTCTAATTGCTGACCATTCTTTGGTTTATAAGATCCGTAAGCATTGTTCTTTGGATTATTAATATATACAAAGTCTACACGCTGCATGGGGGTAATCAATACAATTTTGGCTTGGTCATTAAGGCTGCGAAGCTTGTTGATGATGACCCTGAATGCACCATACACCGTTGTAGGTCCTAAATTGTTTTCATAATCTGCAAATGTTCCCAATGGTTTAGAACCCCACCAATCATTGGTGCCAAGGAACACAGAATAGAGGTCAGCTTTTTGCAATCCTAGTTTTTCTATCTCGGTAGCAATACGAATGGCAGTCCAACCATTGTATCCCTTATTGGTGAATTGAAGCTGGGGCATTTTTTCTTGCACCCTAGTCATATAACCCTTTGTAACCCTATTACCCGTTTCATCCTTATGATCATTCAAATAAGTAATGCTATCGCCAATGGCAACCCATGTGATTGTTTTTGGTGCAAAAGAACTTTGAGCAAGAAACAATACAACTAAGAGCAAGACTTTATTCATAGTTCAGCTTTGTTTTAAAGATAAGTAAATAAGCAGCCGCCGTATTGATCTCAATGCAATCTCTACAAACAGCTTACCAATTATTTTTTACTTTTCTTATTCCTTTAGTAGCAATATCAGATACAGCTATATGGCTAATAGAAGGCGGTCCAGTAGCTTTCCGAATGACAAGCCTGATTTTCTCAGCCTTAATGTTGATGGGCAATTGAATGGTTTTACAAGCACCAATAGTTTCTCCGGTATAGAAACTATTCCATTGGCCATTGGCATAGGATTGTAATTCAAATTCTTGGATATTGAATATGCGGATGCTAGAAAATCCATCGCCAAGGTCTTTCATAAAAGCATTTTCCAATATGCTGACGCGGTTGAAAACGACTGGATTGGGAAAACTAATTTCCAAATTGGCTAGGGTATCTTTTGAGGTCCATGCTGTTTCCAAACTAAAATCTATTGCCTGTTTTGCTGGCTCCTTCAAAGTTTCTGAACTAGCTATAATTGGCAAATTGAAAGCTAGATTTTTAGGTCCCGATGGTAGTTTGCTAACCCCTCCTCTAATACCCAATTTGTCTGCTAATTCCAACATCCTGATTTGTTCATTGGTTCTAATGCAGCCGGTTAAATCTGGTGGTACATTTACAATTAAAATATTGTCATTGGCTGTTCCCCAATAAAACAGTTCTTCTAATTCATCCAAGGGTCTAGCAGCCAAGACCTGCTTTTTTTGAAACCAGTTCCACCTATCAGATAAACAAATAGTATGTTCAAAAGAGAGATAATGTAGTTGTCCCTTCCAATCATAATATTTGGGATCATCCCATCTGGCAAAATTGGGATCCTTGATTCTAAAGTCAATGGGGTAGTATCTGATAGGATCGCCCTTGGCATAATCTTTTGGCTGACGAATAGCACTATGGTTCTCAGGTTTGCCAATAGAATGGTTCACCGTTAGCAGGATATTTTTTTGCAAAGACTTTACGTGGTTGTAGACATCTGGTAGATTCCATTCAGCGTCTTTTTTATTCCAACCGCCATCAAACCAGAGTTCACAAATTTCTCCATATTGGGTCAGCAGTTCTGTTAACTGCTTTTTCATATAGTCTAAATAGGCCGGAGTATTCTTATAAGTTGGTTCATGTCTATCCCATAAGGAATAATACAAACCCAATTTCAAACCATATTTCTTGCAAGCCTTTGCCACTGCTCCAACAACATCTGTGGGTACACTGGTAGCAGCTACATCATAGTCCGTGTATTTACTATTCCAAAGACAAAACCCATCATGGTGTTTGGTTACCAAGATCACATACCTGAATCCCGCGTCCTTGGCAAATTTTACCCATTGGTCACAGTCTAAATTGTTGGGCTTGTAAGAATTAACAGGCAGCGTTCCATCAGACCATTCGGTTTCATTAAAAGTGTTTAATCCAAAATGGATAAACATGCCATAGCCCCTTTCTACTTGGCTTAGTTGAGCGGGGGTCATTACCCCTTTGGGTGTTTGGCTGAATGCAGATAGATTCAGCAATAAACAAGCCATTAGCAATATTCTATACATGAATTAAATTTTATGAACCTTCATAAAAGTATCAAACTCCAAGTTAGTTAATGTTTTTGCTAATCTTCAAATCCCTAAAATACCCAACTTTTCAAATACAAACAATTAGTCTCTAATTGTATTTTAACCTGCTAAAAGTTTGAGTGAATATTGGTAGAAGACTCAAAAATTCTATTGATAAGCGTATTTTAGTAGATAATTGAAAGACAGTGAAAATCAGTTTCAAAAAAAGAGAGGTCAGTAAAAACATCATTACCTACCAACGTCCTCCTTTTCCGGACCAATGGGTAGCAGCGGATGATTTTCTCATACTACATGATTTCAGTCATTACGCCATTGAAACCAAACTATCTTATCAATCAGCATTTTGGGGACTAATCAAATCAGGGATTCATCCAAGTGTTTTTGAAAACAAAGAAGCAAGAGACAAAATACTTATTTCAAATGAAGCTTGGTATGCAGAGTGTTTGGCCAATCTTTTTCTATTGGAACTAACCCAAGGGGAGTTGGAAGAATTTAATGAGGTGTTTAATCAATCTCTAAAGCAGATGAACAAAAGTATACCTGAATTGCATTTAAGCGCCAATCAAATTAGAGGAATCAGAGACTATTACAAGCAATTGGTCAATGCATGGAAGGCACTGGAGCCGGATCAGACAATGGAACTGATTTTTTAAACTTACGGTGTGTTTACAAATTTGATGAATCAACACATTGCTCCGAAAATCAATCAATTCTAATACCAAACCAATCAAGCCTTTAAAATGTTTAAACAGTTTGCCTGAATTAGCTTGATAAAAACTAAATTACAAGGGCAAAACAGCATCTACTTAATCAAGTTTTTAAAATAAATTGAATCATGCCTAAGTATTCCTTATTTGTCAATGGTAAAACACTGCAGGCCGAGGCCGATGCAGATACCCCACTATTATGGGTACTCAGAGACCATTTGAATCTAGTTGGAACAAAATTTGGATGTGGGGTAGCCCAATGTGGGGCTTGTACGGTTCATATGAACGATGTGCCCCTTAGGTCCTGCTCATTACCCATATCGGCAGTGGGAACCAATAAAATAGTAACTATTGAAGGCTTGAGTGATAAAGGTGATCATCCTTTGCAACAAGCATGGGAAGAGTTAGATGTTGCGCAGTGCGGTTATTGCCAAGCTGGTCAGATTATGGCGGCTGCAGCATTACTCAAGAAAATCCCCAACCCAACAGATAAAGACATTGACGATAATATCAGCAATATCTGCCGTTGTGGTACACAAGTAAGAATTAGAAAAGCCATTCATTTAGCCGCTAAAAAACAAGTAAAATGAAGCAAGAATTAACCAGAAGAAATTTTCTGAGGGTATCTGCCATTACTGGCGGTGGAATGATGCTCAGTCTTTCTTTTTTAAATAATACTGCCAACGCGGAAACCGTTGCCGATACTGCTTTTTCACCCAATGTCTATATCAAAATTGGCACCGATGGCAGCATTGTGATCATGGCACCCAATCCCGAGATTGGACAAGGCGTAAAAACATCTTTGCCCATGATTGTGGCAGAAGAACTTTGCGTGGATTGGAAAAAAGTAACCGTTGAACTAGCGCCACTACAAGCCGGATTTGGCAGACAAACTGCAGGTGGAAGTGGATCTGTCAGAGGAAGGTTTACAGACTTACGGAAAGCAGGAGCCACTGCCAGAGAAATGCTAGTGGCAGCAGCAGCACAAACCTGGAATGTACCTGTTGCAGAATGCATTGCAGAAGATGGCGTAGTTACCCATAAAGCCAGTGGTAAAAAATTAGCCTACGGCGATTTAGCCGCAAAAGCAGCAACCCTTGAAGTACCCAAAAATCCCACACTCAAAGAGACCAAGGATTTTAAATTTTTAGGAACAAGGGTAAAAGATGTAGACGCCCATAAAATAGTCACTGGACAACCCTTGTATGGGATTGATACAAGAAAAGAGGGTATGTTGTATGCCATGGTAGCTAGGCCACCAGCTTATGGTAAAACCCTTGGAACGGTAGATGATACAGCAGCACTAAAAGTAAATGGCGTTAAGCAAGTTGTTAAGCTTAGAAACTCTGTAGCAGTTGTAGCAACTTCTACTTGGGCTGCTAAAAAAGGAAGAGAAGCCTTGGTGATACAATGGGAAGCAAAAGAAAAATTAGAAAACTCTACTGAACACTTTGCAGCATTCAAAGAAATGATTGACAAGGGTACCAACCCTTCCAGAACTGATGGAGACTGGGAAGCAGCCAAACAAAAAGCCACCAAGTTTTTAGATGTGACTTATGAGCTTCCAACCCTTTCACATGGTCAGATGGAACCCTTGAATTTTTATGCCAATGTACAAGACGGCAAAGCAGAACTATTTGGGCCAACACAGGTTCCAGATGCTGTAAGAAAACAAGTATCGGAACAATTAAAAATAGCAGAAGATAAAATCAGCATCAGTTCTCCAAGACAGGGTGGTGGATTTGGTAGAAAACTCATGACAGATAATGGCGTTGAAGCTGCGCTGATCTCTGCTGCTGCTAAATGTCCAGTTCAAGTTCAGTGGACTAGGGAAGACGATATGCAAAACGATTTTTATCGCCCCGCAGAAATGTATCGTTATAAAGCAGCACTATCTGCGGATAAATTATTGGCATGGCACCAATCAGGTGTGGGTATTGGAAGGGCCATTAGAGGAGACAGTTATGTAGCAGGTGCTATTGAAAATTATAAATCAGAGGGTCAGGGTCTAAAAAGCAATACCCCAACAGGATGGTGGCGCGCTCCGGGTGCTAATACACTGGCATTTGTAGCAGAAAGCTTTATGGATGAGGTTTGTTCAGAACTGAAAGTAGACCCAGTAGCGTATCGTTTACAACTATTTGAAGCAGCTAAACAAAAACCTGTAGGTAAGCTGGATTACAATCCAGACAAATACAAAAGTGTGGTAGAACTGGTGGCTAAAATGTCAAATTGGGGAACCAAAACCCCTGGTGTTTTCAGAGGCTTTGCTACCTGGTTTTCTTTTAATACCTATGTAGCACAAGTGGTAGATATTAAACTAGAAAAGGGCAAACTCAAAATTGTCAAAGTCTATTGCGCGGTTAACTGTGGAAGAGTCATCAACCTAAGTGGTGCAGAAAACCAAATTCAAGGAGCCGTGGTAGATGGTATTTGCCATGCCATGTTCCCTAAAGTAACATTTGTAAATGGTGCCGTTGTTGAGAAGAATTTCTATAGCTATAGCATGCTCAAAATCAAAGACGCGCCTCTAGATGTAGTTGTACAATTTGTTCCTTCAGAAGAAGCGCCAACCGGTTTGGGTGAACCAGCTTTGCCACCTATTGCCGCAGCCTTATCCAGCGCCATTTTTGCCGCAACAGGCAAGCGCATTAGAAAAATGCCTTTTGTGGAGCAGATGGGATAAACCATTTGAACTAGCTTAATAAAACAGGTACTGCATCATCAAGATGAGTACCTGTTTTTTATTGCTGTTTAGGTTTTTGCTTTATAAAAATAAAAGAGACCAACGTAATTAAGATTGGTAAAACAATGACCGATGGTATCACAGCAGACAATCTAAACATATCTGATTGGGCTTGATTGGCCACTTGCATCTTTTGTAAAGTACTGGCAATTAATTCTTGAGAACTATTAGCAGCCCTTAATTCTGTTTCTTTCAAAGCCAATACTGCGTTGAACCAATTGGGATTGATCACATGGTGGTAGAGGTATAAAAATGGATTATAGATAAAAGTAGAAATGGCAGCTACCCAAATGGCCACTACAAATCTTTGCAACATGGAAATTTGAAATGCATCCTTGGTATATTTAATGGCCCATAAAATCATGCCCAGAGGAAGTACAATAATGGCTATGTCTAGGTATTGACCAATACTTAGATAAATTGTATCAAGTTTGGTTAACCACATAAGTGTGGTATAAGCACAAAAACCAAGACCCATATAAACCCCATATTTCACTGTTGATTGAAAAATTTGTTTATCCATTGCTTTCTTTTTTGAAACTTAAAAGTCTTAAAAAAAGAAAAGGGGATATTCAAATAGTTATCAGCGGTACAATAACCGGTTTATTGGAAATCTTGGTTTTTAAAATGGGCTGAGATGATTATAAGTTATAACTCTTCTTCACCATCCAAAAGAACATTCGGTCTGAAAGTAGTTTTCTTAAAACCAATAAAAGGGGCCCGGGTTTTCCAACGGCATACCTCATTCGGTTTGATGAATCAGTTGCAGCTTTGTAAATCATATCTGCTACTACTTCTGGACCTTCTGCATCCTTCATTACTTTTTCTGCAGCGTCAGTGAATTTTTGAATAAAAGCATCATAGCTATCTGAGTCAGTTGGCTTTACAAACTGCCTACTTCTCCCATAGAATTCTGTAACAATAGGTCCTGGTTCAACCAATTTCATTTGTATGTTAAACTGCGCCAATTCATATTGTAAGGACTCTGTAAAACCTTCCACTGCAAATTTAGTGGCATGATAAATACTATATAATGGGAAAGTGATTTTACCACCCATGCTGGAGATTTGTATAATAGTACCGCCATTACTTTTTCTCATGGATTGTATGGCCTGTCTAGTAACCCGCATCAAACCAAATACATTAGTGTTGAATTGTTTTTCAATAATTGCATCACTCATGGCTTCAAATGCGCCATCAACGCCATAACCTGCATTATTGACTACAACATCAATGCTTCCAAAATTAGCTACGGCTTTTTCAAAAGCCGTTTCAATGCTTTTGGGGTCAGTAACGTCTAATGGATAGAGTGTTACGTTAGGTAGGTTTTTAAATTCTGTTTCCTTTTCAGGATTTCTTTGGGTAGCAATCACATTCCATCCTTTGCTTGCAAATGCAAATACCGTTGACTTACCAATGCCACTGGATGTACCAGTTATTAGAATAGTTTTTTTCATCTTTTTTGTTTTGTGGGCACAAACCTAGGGTAAGATTTTAAAACCAACAACCTTAGAGTATGCTCTAAGGTTCATATTTATTTTTCCACAACGTATATTTGCCCCATGTTAATCAATGAACTCTCCAAAAAATCAGGTATTTCTACCCATACCATTCGTTTCTATGAAAAATCGGGGTTGATTAAGGGGTATCGTAAAGAATCGGTTACTTCCAATAATTACTATCATTTTGATGAGGAAACCTTAGAAAGACTAGAAATGATCAGTGAGGCAAAATCGGTTGGTTTTACCATTAGTGAAATTGCCCAACTCATAGAAGCATGGTATAGCAACAAGTTTTCCAAAAAACAAAAGCTAGCCATTTTAGATGAAAAGCTATTGGCATTGGAGCAAAAACTAAAAGAGATTCGGCAGATGAAAAAACTCATCACTGAATTCAAGAACGATATTTTAGAAGATCGGTGTTAGTGACTTCTATTTTTTATCATTTAACCCTATTCCCAATCCAAACATGGCAGCCACTGCGCCAAGTTGAACAACTAAAACAACTTTCTGCCAATTAGGTCTATCGTTCCATTTTTGTTCTGGGTTAAATGGGTCAAATGCCAATGAAATGCCTAAGGAAGCTGCAGCTTGTAAATAATCCTTATTGATGAAGGCTTGGTAGAAACCTAACACGACAAATCCAAAGTATAAAAATTTGTTGTAGGGTGTTTTCATTATTGATTGTTTAAGTGTTTGCTTTTTCCAACCCAACCTAAATGGGTATGATTAAAATTATATTCTTTTTTGATTAATTAATGTTTTTAAATTAACTTGTTTTACCCCATATTTTTGGCTACTGAGTAGAAAATCATTTTTTACTTTTTTATTACTACAAGTCATATAGAAAAATGATTACAGCTGGCTACCCCAATAACGAAGTAGATAGGTTAAAAGCCTTGAGAAGTTTTCAAATTTTGGACACAGCTGAAGAAGAAGAGTTTGATAACATCACTTTTTTGGCCTCAGTGATCTGCCAAACACCTATTAGTTTAATCTCTTTGATAGATACCGATCGGCAATTTTTCAAATCTCATTTTGGGTTGCCTGTATCTGAAACAAGTAGGGATTATTCATTTTGTGCACATGCCATACATCAACCACAAATATTATTTGAAGTAGCTGACGCACGTTTAGATAGTCGATTTTTTGATAACCCTTTTGTTACTGGTGATCCAAATATTGTTTTTTATGCTGGAATCCCCTTAGTAACAAACGATGGGTTTGGGTTAGGTACACTTTGTGTAGTAGATACTATACCAAGAAGCCTTACCGAACAGCAAAAAGAGGCTTTGACTAAGTTGGCTAAACAGGTGAAGTTAATCTTGGAAGCCAGGCAAAAAAAGCTTTTCGAAAATGAACTTAAATTATTTGATTATACATTTAGGAATTCTTCTTTGCCCACCTACTATATAAATGAGGATGCCAGTTTTTACGATTATAATGATGCAGGATGTAAACAATTGGGCTACACAAAAGAGGAGTTTAAGACGCTGAATGTTTTTAATATTGCCATTGATCAAGATGTGAATTCTTATAGTTCTCTTTGGCAAGAGATGAAAGAAAAGGGTAAACTAAATTTTGAAGGGCAACAAAAAAGAAAAGACGGCTCTTTGATAGATGTAAATATCATTTGTAGTTATGTAAAATTTGGGGAAAAGGAACTGAACTGCAGTTATGTAGTGAATATAACAGATAAAAAGCGGCAAGAGTATCAAATGAGATATTTAGACCATGCTTTTAGGAATACTGATACCGGAATATTTTTTCTAAAAGAAGATGGAAGCTTTATGGACTTCAATAAGGCTACTGCCAATTTATTAGGCTATAGTCAGGAAGAATTTTTGAATATTACCATCATGGATATAAATCCAATTGTAACCAAAGACTTTTGGGAAAAACGTTGGATTGAGTTGAAAGATAACCCCCATCAAACAGTAAATTCAAAATTTAAGAAAAAAGATGGTTCACTCATAGATGTAGAAGTTAAAACAAATTGTATTGAACTAGGTAGTGAAATAATAATTTATGGTTTTTATTCCGACATCACTGAAAGATTGAAAGGATTAGAAGATTTAAAAAATAGTAACCAGCGATATGAATATGCCACGCTTGCAACTTCTGATGTTATTTGGGAAGTTGATATAATAAAAAATGAAATTTTTATTAGTCAAAACTTCACAAATATTTTTGGACATCCTGTAGAGCAGGGTTGGATGCCAATAGAAAATAATATTTGGAAACAGAATATTCATCCAGATCAGCTAGAAGATGTTTTAAAAAGTCAATTTGAAGAATTAGAAAGAAATCATTTAAAATATCATTGGGAGGGGGAATACCAGTTTAGAAGATCTGATGGAAGCTATGCACATGTTTTTGATAGAACAATTGGAATAAAAGATGATCAAGGTAAATTAGTTAAAATGGTTGGGGCAATAAAGGATATTACCCAACAAAAAGAAGAGGAAGAAAGGTTAAAATTAATGGAAGCCGTTATTTTAAATGCCAATGATTCTGTTTTGATAACCGAAGCAGAACCATTGGATGGAACTGGGCCAAAAATATTATTTGTGAATCCGGCTTTTGAAAGAATGACCGGTTATTCCAAAGAAGAGGTAATAGGAAAAACACCTAGAATACTGCAAAATGAAGAAACAGATAGAAAGGAATTGAATAGATTAAGCAAAGCCTTAAGAAATTGGGAATCTTGTGAAATAACAGTTTTAAACTCACGGAAAAATGGTGACAAATTTTGGGTTAATTTTCAAGTAATTCCTATAGCAGATAAGAAAGGTTGGTTCACTCACTGGATTGCATTGGAGCGAGATGTAACAAGACAAATAGAATCAACTCAAGAGAAAGAGAAATTAGTAAAGGAATTAATAGAAAGCAACCTTGAATTGAAACAATTTAGTTATATCACATCTCATAACTTAAGGGCACCATTAACCAATCTTGTTGCAGTTTGCGATTTAATAAAAACAGATAAAATTGCAGATGCTCGAACAGTCAAATTGATTGATAGTTTTAAAATAACAACCCATCGATTAAACGAAACTTTGAATGACTTAATTGAAATTTTGATAATAAAAGAAAATAGAAATTTGCAAACATCGCAAATTGCATTTAAAGATGTTCTCAAAAAAATCAATGATTCACTTTCAGTTTCACTTTTAGATAATAAGGTAATAGTTAATGCCGACTTTTCTGAAGCATCTAGTATAACTTTTACCAATGCTTATTTGGAGAGTATATTTATTAATCTATTTACTAATGCAATTAAGTACCGTCACACTGAAAGAGTTCCAGTAATTACAATTAAGACATTTAAAGAATCCAACGGGGATACAAAGCTTATTTTTAATGATAATGGAAGTGGTATCAATATGAAACATGCTAAAGACAAGATCTTTGGTTTATATAAAAAGTTTCATTCAAATGCAGATAGTAAAGGAATTGGACTATACTTAATTCACTCACAAATTACTGCACTTGGTGGTACAATTGAAGTAGAAAGTGAAGTGAATATTGGCACCACATTTAAACTAACTTTCAAATAAGTGCTAATGATAAAAACAGTTCTTTCAATTGATGATGATAATGTAACTCAATATTTAAACACCGAATATATAGAGACCTTTGGTTGTTGCGAAATAGTAATGACAGCTAGTAATGGCATAGAAGCACTTGACATAATTAGGAAGTTTGAGAAAGGGGAAGTGCCTATTGAAAATTTTCCAGAAATTATCTTTTTAGATTTGAATATGCCCATGATGGATGGATGGGAGTTTTATGATGCTTTTTTAAATGACTTCCCATCATTAATAAGTAAAACAAATATTTTTATCCTTTCTTCAAGCATCAACCCTTTAGATGTAGAAAGAGTAAAGTCTGAAAAACATATTGTTTCCTTTTTATCAAAACCTTTAAATGAAGATAGTTTAAAAAAGGTTAAGAGTTTAATAGGACTATAACAAATGGTATTTGATCTGACTTCTATAATATCCTAAGCAGTAGCCCTTGATGGTGAAATATATAATAGGCAATAACGCCTAATTTTTTCTTTTTATTGGAATCCAAATTTCTTCTTCAGATTCGGGATCATTGTTTTTGTATTTATCACCTAGCACTTCAAAATGTGCTCGATTGTCTAAAACATATGTTGAATTTGGTAGCCAAACAGTAAATATGTTTTGATAAAAACTGGAGATTCCTGTGCTTAATCCTTTGTATTGAAAAACTGCATAAAGCCCACTTGGCAAAACAAAAATTTCCATTTCGGCTGGCACTTGATCAAAGTCTGCCACTTCTACTGTAGCCCATCTTTCAAATAGATTGTTTGGTTTAAAGTCTTGGAAATGTGTTGGAGAGTATACTACTAAAGAAATCAATTCATTTGTCAGGTTATTTGTGATTTCCTTTTTTCTTGGCATAAAGCTACCCCAGAGTTGACCAATAGTATAATTGGCATAACTCATGGTCATGCATTTACCTATTAATTTCTTTTCCTTGATTGTTTCTATTCTTGGAGTCATTTTTCTAAACTAAGTAAATAGACAATATTAAATATGGAAAACGAAACTATCTATTTTATGGCTTTTGCCTTATTTTTTTTAATACATAAATCTGTTCTCTCATCTGCGCCAAATTGCCAATCAAAATATAATATTCATATTCATAAACCGATTGCTTATAAATGATCTCATCTTTAATAGGTGCTATATAAGAAGTTGATCCGTCAGTTGATTCTTTGCCTTGTTCACCTGCCATTCCTGCCAAAAACATCACGCACTGTGGATTGTAAACTGCCATACCAATATTTGCGTCATCTACAAA